>NZ_JBNDJH010000019.1:0-135740 GCF_050434865.1 Pseudomonas silensiensis | reverse complement strand
ACCCCCCCACAAATCATTTTACACAAAAAAAAACCCGCCGCGGCGCCGCGACCCACCCCCCCACCATCCGAAACACACACACCCTCGGCCCCCCCCCCCCCCCCCCCCCGAGGCCGTGATCTTTTGATCTTGCATTAAATCCGCAACCCGCCATCCAACTCCATAATCCGACCGTTGTAGTAGTCGTTCTCGAAAATGTACGCCGCCGAATGGGCGATCTCTTCAGGCGTGCCCATGCGCTTGAGTGGAATCACGGACGTAATCTTCTCCAGCGCCTCAGGTTTCATGCTCAGCGTCATTTCGGTTTCGATAAAGCCCGGTGCAATGGCTGCTACGCGAATGCCGTAGCGTGCCAATTCCTTGGCCCAGGTCACGGTCGCCGCGGCGACACCGGCCTTGGCGGCGGAGTAGTTGGTCTGGCCGGCGTTGCCAGCGCGGGAGATCGACGAGATATTAATGATCGCGCCGCTGTTGTTCAGCTCGATCATTTTGGCCGCGACTTCACGGGTGCACAGGAATACGCCGGTCAGGTTGACGTCGATGACCGACTGCCACTGGGCCAGGCTCATCTTGGTCATCTCGCCGTCCTTGACCTTGATCAGCAAGCCATCGCGCAGGATCCCGGCGTTGTTGATCAGGCCATGGATCGCGCCGAAGTCTTCGGCCACCTGGGCGACCATGTGCGTCACTTGCTCTTCATTAGCGACATTGCACAGATAAGAGCGAGCCTCGACGCCTTTAGCCTTGCAAGCGGCGACGGCGTCGTCGAGCTTTTCCTGGTTCAGGTCCACCAGCGCCAGCTTCGCGCCTTTAGCGGCTAAATACTCGGCCATCGAGCGGCCTAAACCCTGGCAACCGCCAGTGATAATGATTACTTTGTCAGTGAGTTGCATTCGCATGCCCCAATAGCAGGTCAGTGGAGTGGTTTCCTTTCAGAGAGTAGCCTCTCAATCTGCACCTGATACGGCCTGGTTGCACATGAGAACTGCCCCGATGGCGCACTGGAACTTATCCCCAGGCGCCTGTCCGTTTTTTTGACGGATTCTATATAAGGAGTCATAAATTGAGCGTTGAAGCGGCCAAGAATGCCCGAGAATTGCTTCTCAAGGAATACCGTGGAGTGCTCTCGACGCACTCCAAGGCGATGCCCGGTTTCCCGTTTGGCTCCGTGGTTCCGTACTGTCTGGACGAACAGGGCCGGCCGCTGATCCTTATCAGCCGTATCGCCCAGCACACCCACAACCTGCAGAAAGATCCCAAATGCTCACTGTTTGTGGGCGAGCGCGGGGCCGAAGACGTGCAAGCCGTTGGTCGCCTGACCTACCTCGCCGAAGCAGAAAAGCTCGAGGACGAGGCCGCCATCGAAGCGGCGGCTGAGCGTTACTACCGCTATTTCCCGGATTCGCAGAGCTACCACAAGGCCCACGATTTCGATTTCTGGGTGCTCAAACCGGTACGTCATCGCTACATCGGCGGTTTCGGTGCGATTCACTGGGTCGATCAACTGACCCTGGCCAACCCGTTCGCCGGAAAAGCCGAAGCGAGCATGGTCGAGCACATGAATGCCGATCACGCCAAAGCCATCGCCCACTACGTCGAACTGGCGGGCCTGCCGAAAACCGAGCCGGCGCAACTGGCGGGTATCGACACCGAAGGCATGCACCTGCGCATTGGCCAAGGGCTCTATTGGTTGCCGTTTCAAGTGCCGTGTAATACGCCGACACAAGTGCGCGAAGCCTTGGTTTTCCTGGCTCACGCCGAACATTGGCCGAAAAATGAAGTGGCCGACGCTTGAATTCACGAATCGGCGACGTCATCTAGGGAAGACTGGCAAGGCATTCTTGCGTTGAGGAACCATTTGATGCGCCCTTTTTTATTGCTCTTTGTACTGTTTCCGGTGTTGGAGCTGTTCGTATTCGTCAAGGTAAGCGGGGCGATCGGGTTTTTCCCGGCCCTGCTGCTGGTCATTCTCGGCTCGATGCTCGGCGTGTTCGTGCTGCGTATCGCTGGTCTGGCAACCGCATTGCGTGCTCGTGAAAGCCTGAACCGCGGCGAGTTGCCGGCCCAGACCATGCTCGAAGGTTTGATGCTGGCGCTGGCGGGTGGTCTGTTGATCCTGCCGGGCTTCGTCACTGACGTGCTGGGCCTGATCATGTTGCTGCCGATCTCTCGTCGACTGTTGGCCAATAAAATGCGCCAGCGTGCCGAAGAGGCGGCAATCCGTCAGCGTGCGTTCGCCGACGACCTTCAGCCACGTGGCGGCGGCCCTGCGACCCGCGAGCCGCTGGGCCGTGAGCCGAACGTGATCGAAGGCGAGTTCGAACACCGCGATACCAAGTAAACCGCCACACTGGCACGGCACCCTCGGGTGCCGTGTTCGTTTGTGGGGCAGCAACCTGAAAAAATTTGCTTCCTCACCCTTGTAATAAGCTTATGCGCCCTTATGTAACGGTCACCGCAAGGTTTCTGGTGATTGCGCCAGACAGACTTCCGCGGTTCGCTCGACGAACCGCACCCGGCACCGCCGGATTTGTTAAACCCGCCGGGACTACACCGGCCGATGAAAACCACAATTAGGAGAGATCGACAATGAAGCTTCGTCCTCTGCATGACCGCGTCGTTATCCGTCGCAGCGAAGAAGAAAAGAAAACCGCTGGCGGTATCGTCCTGCCAGGTTCGGCTGCTGAAAAGCCAAACCAGGGTGAAGTCCTCGCTGTAGGCCCAGGCAAAGTGCTGGACAACGGTGAAGTGCGTGCACTGTCCGTGAAAGTGGGCGACAAGGTTGTGTTCGGCCCGTACTCCGGCAGCAACACTGTGAAAGTCGACGGCGAAGACCTGGTGGTAATGGCTGAGAACGAGATTCTCGCTGTTGTCGAAGGCTGATTCCCCGCTCATTTTCCCGTTACTACAAAGTATTTAAGGAATATCGATCATGGCTGCTAAAGAAGTTAAATTCGGCGATTCCGCCCGTAAGAAAATGCTTGAGGGCGTTAACGTCCTGGCTGACGCAGTAAAAGCGACCCTGGGCCCTAAAGGCCGTAACGTGATCATCGAGAAGAGCTTCGGCGCTCCGACCATCACCAAGGACGGCGTGTCCGTTGCCAAAGAAATCGAACTGAAAGATCGTTTCGCAAACATGGGCGCGCAGCTGGTCAAAGACGTTGCCTCCCGTGCCAACGATGACGCAGGCGACGGCACCACCACCGCTACCGTTCTGGCTCAATCGATCGTCAACGAAGGCCTGAAAGCCGTCGCTGCCGGCATGAACCCGATGGACCTGAAGCGCGGCATCGACAAAGCGACCATCGCTATCGTCAAAGAGCTGAAAGCCCTGTCCAAGCCTTGCGCTGACACCAAGGCCATCGCTCAGGTCGGCACCATCTCGGCCAACTCCGACAGCTCCATCGGCGACATCATTGCCGAAGCCATGGAAAAAGTCGGCAAAGAAGGCGTGATCACCGTTGAAGAAGGCTCGGGCCTGGAAAACGAACTGTCGGTTGTTGAAGGCATGCAGTTCGACCGTGGCTACCTGTCCCCGTACTTCGTCAACAAGCCAGAGACCATGACTGCCGAACTGGACGGTCCGCTGATCCTGCTGGTCGACAAAAAGATCTCGAACATCCGCGAAATGCTGCCAGTACTGGAAGCCGTTGCCAAAGCCGGCCGTCCACTGCTGATCGTGGCCGAAGACGTTGAAGGCGAAGCCCTGGCGACTCTGGTTGTGAACAACATGCGTGGCATCGTTAAAGTCGCAGCCGTCAAGGCTCCAGGCTTCGGCGACCGTCGCAAGGCCATGCTGCAGGACATCGCTGTTCTGACTGGCGGTACCGTCATCTCCGAAGAGATCGGTCTGAGCCTGGAAAGCACTACCCTGGAACACCTGGGTAATGCCAAGCGCGTGATCCTGTCCAAAGAAAACACCACCGTGATCGACGGTGCCGGCGTTGAGGCTGACATCCAGGCTCGCGTTCTGCAGATCCGTCAGCAAGTGGCTGACACTTCGTCCGACTACGACCGTGAAAAACTGCAAGAGCGTCTGGCCAAACTGTCCGGCGGCGTTGCAGTGATCAAGGTGGGCGCTGGTTCCGAAGTTGAAATGAAAGAGAAGAAAGCCCGCGTTGAAGACGCCCTGCACGCTACCCGTGCAGCCGTTGAAGAAGGCGTGGTACCTGGCGGCGGCGTGGCACTGGTTCGCGCTCTGCAGGCAATCTCCGAGCTGAAAGGCGACAACGATGACCAGAACGTTGGCATCCAGTTGCTGCGTCGCGCTGTTGAAGCGCCACTGCGCCAGATCGTTGCCAACTCCGGCGACGAGCCAAGCGTAGTTGTCGACAAGGTCAAGCAGGGTTCGGGTAACTACGGTTACAACGCTGCTACCGGCGAATACGGCGACATGATCGAAATGGGTATCCTGGACCCGGCTAAAGTGACTCGTTCGGCTCTGCAAGCGGCTTCGTCGATTGCCAGCCTGATGATCACCACCGAAGCCATGATCGCTGAGATCAAGGAAGACGGTCCAGCTGGCGGCGGCATGCCAGACATGGGCGGTATGGGCGGCATGGGCGGCATGATGTAAGCCAGCCTTACCCCGTACATAAAAACCCCGCCGGTGATAAGCCAGCGGGGTTTTTTATTGCCCGTATTTAGGGGGTTCACATCGATCCATTGTAGGAGCGAGCCTGCTCGCGAAGGGGCCGTATCAGTCAACATCATCAGTGACTGAAACACCGCCATCGCGAGCAGGCTCGCTCCACATTTTTGATCTGTGTTTCAGGCGTTGACCGGTTGTGCTTCGGACTCTCGATCAGCCTTCGAGGCCGGCCGATACAGGATGTAGTAATACGCCCCCAGACAAATCAGCCAGCAGAAAATCGCCGTCCACACGTTGTGCGAAAAGAAGTGCGCGCCCTGCATCATCCGGCCGATGGAAAACACCGTGCCCAACGCGAAAGCGAACACAAACGCCTTGCGCGCCAGACGCGGACGACGGTCACGCAAAACAAAGAACAGTGCAAACAGTGTGAAACCGGTTGCCGCATGACCGCCGGGCCAGCAGCGGCCTGGTTTATCGGTGTGCGGGCGAGGGCTGAGCAACTCGCTATAGGTTTCGTGACCGCCAAACTGCTCAAGGCTCCACGGGCATTGAACGGCCGTCACCGCTTTGACTGGCGTGACAAAGGAGGTCGCGAGCGCCAGAGACAGCACCAGGCAGCCCAGTTCCCGTTTGATCGGTTTGAGACTGTCCATGAAAAAGGAGGCGATGAAACCGAAGATGGCCAACACTGAGAAGGCGATGACCACCTGCTTGGCGCGGTCATGCAGGATGTTTTCCAGGAAGTAACTGTGCCGCCCGATGAAATCCCCCGCGACCGGGTCATAGAAGAGCTTGGCCAGGTCCATGTCCAGGGACGTCAGTTCGAGCAGCACCAGAACGATCGCCGCGATGGCGGGAACGCCGAGGCACACCCAGAAGTTCAGAGGGCGAGAGGCGGGGCGGACGGTAGTCGAAACCATGGCAGTTCCTTGGTCGGTGAAATGTTCTGAAAACGCAGCGGCGTGGAGTTTGAGCCTGATGCTGTTGTCAGCGTGTGAATCGATAGTGAAAAAGTCGTCAAAGCCGCCCCCGGTTTATGGGGTGGATTTACAACTGCACGCAGTCCTAGCCCTCAGCCACACTTGGCCTTAAGCTGCGCGGGCCAAGACGGCCGTTACTGTGTACGCAGGAGATACCCATGCGAATTCTATTGGTTGAAGACAACCGCGATATCCTGGCCAATCTGGCCGATTACCTGGGGCTCAAAGGTTATACCGTGGATTGCGCGCAGGACGGTTTGTCAGGCTTGCACCTGGCGGCCACCGAGCATTATGACCTGATCGTGCTCGACATCATGTTGCCTGGCATCGACGGCTACACCCTGTGCAAACGTCTGCGTGAAGACGCGCGCCGCGACACACCGGTGATCATGCTCACCGCTCGCGATCAATTGGACGACCGGCTGCAAGGTTTCAAGTCCGGCGCCGATGATTACCTGATCAAACCCTTTGCCCTGTCTGAATTGGCGGCGCGCATCGAGGCGGTCATGCGTCGCACCCAGGGTGGCGGTCGCCGTACTTTACAGGTCGGCGATCTGAACTACGACCTCGACACCCTGGAAGTCACCCGCGAAGGTCGTCTGCTCAAACTCAACCCGGTGGGCCTGAAGTTGCTGGCCGTGTTGATGCAGAAAAGTCCTCATGTGCTGCGCCGGGAAATTCTCGAAGAAGCGCTGTGGGGCGATGACTGCCCGGACAGCGACAGCCTGCGCAGCCACGTCCATCAATTGCGCCAGGTGATCGACAAGCCGTTCGCCAAACCGTTGCTGCAAACCGTGCACGGTGTGGGTTATCGCTTGGCCGAGGGCCGAGATGGAGTTTAAGCAGAGCCTTGCTCAACGGATCATCATCGCCTTTGCGCTGATGAGCGCATTGGTGGCAGGGGCCTTCGCCATGGGCATTGTGGCGACCGTGCACCTGGTCGAAGAAAAACTGATTTCAGCAGGTCTGGGCGGCGATTTACAACGGCTGTTGCTGATGGACAGTGTTACGGACTGGAGCCATCGTCCCGAGCCGGACCAGCTGTTCTATTTCAGTGGCGGGCCGGGCGATTTTCAGTTGCCCAAGGATTTACGCCATCTGGAGCCGGGTTTTCACGAAGTGTTTCGTGAGCAGCTGTCGTATCACGCGATGGTCGAAGTCGTCGACGGCCGGCATTATGTGCTGTTGCAGGATCAGAGCGATTTCGAAGAGCGTGAACGGGTGCTGTTTGCCGTGGTGCTGGTGGGCTTCGTCCTGAGTCTGGCCTTGGCGGTGTTTCTCGGCTGGATACTGGCGCGCAAAGTAATGGCGCCCGTGGTGCGACTGGCCCGCCAGGTCCGTCACCGTGACCAATTGTTAGGTCTGGCGCCCCCCTTGGCACCGGATTACGCCGCTGATGAGGTGGGCGAGTTGGCCGTGGCCTTCGACGCTACCCTGGGGCGCTTGCGCCAGGCGTTGACCCGCGAACGGTTGTTCACCAGTGATGTCAGCCACGAGTTGCGCACGCCATTGATGGTGCTGGCCAGTTCCTGCGAGCTGCTGCTGGAAAACCCTGGTATCGATCAGCGTGGACGTGCTCAGGTCGAGCGAATCGCCCGCGCCTGTGAAGAGATGCGCGAGCTGGTGCAAACCTTTCTGATGTTGGCCCGCGCACAACGTGAAGACGCCAGCATGTCGCCCCAGCAGACCCTGAGCCAGGTCGCCGATGGACTGCTCAATTTGTGGCGCGAGCCGATCGAGTCCAAGGGGCTGGCGCTGATCTTTGAACCGGGTAATCCGGTAGACACCTGCTTCAACGCAACCCTTCTGCACGCGGTCATGGGCAACCTGCTGCGTAACGCGCTGCATTACACCGAGCGCGGGTTTATTCGCCTGACGCTGACAGCCACCGGTTTCATCGTCGAAGACAGTGGCGTGGGCATTCCCGAGGAAAAACGCGAGGCGATGTTCGAGCCGTTCGTGCGGGGCAGCGAGAAACGCGGCGAAGGCCTGGGGCTGGGACTGTCGCTGGTGCAACGGATCTGCGAAAACCAGGGTTGGAGCGTCAGCCTGACGAACATGGAGCCCAACGGCTGTCGTTTTCAGGTGGAGTTGTGTTTGTCGGATGTGAGCTGATCGCTCGTAATGGCCCAGAGCCTTCGTTGCCGCGCTGTAAAACCCCGAAATGATTCGGGGTTTTACATGACGTTTTTTTCACGGGGGGATGACCTGACGCTGACACGGCGCTATGTATCGTAGGTGCCATCAGCAGCTAAGAAGACCTTGGTGATGGACGGCCCGATCAAACTGGATTTTTCCGAAAAATACGACGATCAACACGCTCAACGATACCTGCGCAAACACCAGGATGGCTTTGCTCGCCGCCTGTCTCACTGGCGAGACGAGCAACTGGCGCGCAAGGCGTTGGCACTGGCCGACGAGCCAGGGCTGATCCTCGATTTACCCTGCGGTGCGGGACGTTTCTGGCCATTACTGGCGGAAAAAACCAATCGTGCGATCATTGGCGCTGACAATTCCGAGTCCATGCTGAAGATTGCCATGAAGGCGCAACCTGCCGAGGTGGTGAAACGGGTACAACCCTTGCACACTTCTGCATTCGACATCGCCTTGCCTGATAACGCCGTCGACTGCATTTTCTGCATGCGTTTGCTCCATCACATCGGTGAAGCCGAGCATCGACTGGCGATTTTGCGTGAGTTCGAGCGCGTTACGCGTGATAGCGTGATCCTTTCTTTGTGGGTGGACGGCAATTTCAAGGCGTGGAAACGCAAGCGCCTCGAGAAAACCCGTGAGCAGGAAGGTTACCAAAATCGATTTGTGTTACCCGCTGCTACGGTCGAAAAGGAATTTGAGCAGGCGGGTTTCCGCATCCAGGAACAACTGGATTTTTTACCGCTCTATGCCATGTGGCGGGTCTACGTTTTACGCAAGAGGTAACAGAATGGCAGTGCAATGTGCAGCAGAAACGGAAGTCGCTCCTCAGGACCGCTTCGATTATTTTTGGAATCAGCGCGGTGAATGGGTAGAAGAACCCAACGTCCGTCGCGGTGGAGAAAGTGGCGTGCAGCGCGTCGTGAGCAGCAATGGACAGTTGCTTTACGTTAAACGTCAGACCGGGCATATCCATCGCAGCTTGCTGCACCCGTTCGGTCGGCCGACGGTGTTGCGCGAGCGCGATGCGCTCATCGGCCTGAACCGGCTCGACGTTCTCGTTCCGGAAATCGTTTTCTGCGGTGCACAGCGCGATCCGGTGCATAAGTGGCGCGCATTGCTGATCACCAAGGCGCTGGACGGCTTCGAGGAAATCGACCACTGGTACGCTGGCGGCGGTCGCGAGCATCACGGTGAAGCTGTGCATGATCGAGTGTTGAAGGAACTGGCCGAGAACCTGGCCCGGATGCACAAGGGTCGCTGGCAGCACAGCTGCCTTTATGCCAAGCACGTATTCGTGCGCGTCACCGGTGAAGGCGAGGCTGCCAAAGTCGAAGTGGCCTTGATCGATCTGGAGAAAGGCCGGCAGCGTTTGACCGCCCGTCGCGCGGCGACCAATGACCTGAAGCAACTGCGTCGCCACTCGTCGTTCAGCCCGACGGACTGGCAGAAACTCGTCTACTTTTATAAGACGGCGTTTGGCAGCGCTATCAAGGGTTTATAGCAATGAAACTCGAAATTGCACGAGGTGTATTTTTAATAGGAGCCTTGGCAGTTGCTTCACTAGCGGTGGCGGCTTGGGAGCAGCCCCGCACGCAAGTCCTCAGTTCAGTGAACGGCGACGCACACTGTCCGCTGCCACGGGTTGCGAAGGCATCCGTGGCAACCCAACCCGATCATGATTTATTGCTGTTCATGTTCGGCCTTTCTCAAGGATTGAGGCCACAGAGTTGAACAGATTGAAGCCAAAATAAAAGGCCTCGCTAATGCGAGGCCTTTTTTATTCCCGCCTTTCAGCAGCGATATCGACCAAATGTGGGAGCGGGCTTGCTCGCGAATGCGGTTCGCCATTCAACATTGTTGTTGCCTGTCACATCGCTTTCGCGAGCAAGCCCGCTCCCACAAGGTTATGTGTGTTCTTTAGGTTTATCGGGTTTTGCCAAAAGCGTGTACACACACGGCAGCACAAACAGCGTAAACAGTGTCCCGATCGACATCCCCGTGGCGATTACCGTGCCGATGTCGAACCGGCTGACGGCGCCCGCCCCCGTGGCGATGATCAACGGCACCATGCCGAACACCATCGCAGCAGTGGTCATCAACACCGGACGCAGACGAATGGCCGCCGCTTCTTCCACGGCCTCGCGCGCCGTCAGACCTTTGTCTTTGCGTAACTGGTTGGCGAACTCGACGATCAGGATTCCGTGTTTGCTGATCAGCCCGATCAACGTCACCAGGCCGACCTGGGTGTAGATGTTCATGCTCGACCAGCCCAGGAACAGCGGGATCAACGCGCCACAGATCGACAGCGGCACGGTCACCAGAATCACCAGCGGATCGCGGAAGCTTTCGAACTGGGCGGCCAGAACCAGGAAAATGATCGCCAGCGCCAGGGCGAAGGTGACCCACAGCGCACTGCCTTCCTGGACGTATTGCCGGGATGCGCCGGCATAGTCGAAGGCATAACCCACCGGCGCCTCTTCCCGAGCGATCTGGCGCACGGTATCGATGGCTTCACCCATGCTGACCAGCGGCACCCCGGACAGGATGGCCGAGTTGAGTTGCTGGAACTGATTCAATTGCCGTGGACGCGCCCGGTCAGTCACGGTGATCAGGGTCGACAGGGCCAGCAGTTCGCCTTGGGTGTTCTTGACGTAATAATTGTTCAGCCAGTTGGGGTTATCCCGGAAGGGCCGTTCGACCTGCGCGATGACTTTGTAGCTGCGGCCTTCGATGGTGAAGCGGTTGATCTCCGCCTCACCCAGCAACGTCGCAAGCGTCCCGCCCAGGTCCTGCATGGAAACACCCATCTGTGCGGCCTTGCCGCGATCGATATCTACCACCACTTCAGGTTTGTCGAACGCCAGGTCGAGGTCGACGAAAGCGAACTTGCCGGACTCCATTGCCCGCTTTTTCACTCGGTCGGTCACTTGCAGCAGCGACTCGTAATCGTTGGCGGAGTTGATGACGAACTGAAATGGTAGCCCCTCACCGGTGCCGGGCAGGGAGGGCAGGTTGAAGCCGAATATCTGCAGCCCGGAAATGCTCTCCAGTTTGCGCTGGACCTCGGGCAGGATTTGCATCTGAGTGCGGCTGCGTTCGTTCCACGGTTTGAGCAGGAAGCCGCCGATCCCCGATTGCACGCCGTTGAAGCCATTGATCTGGAACGACGAGTAGTACTCGGGAAACGTCTTGAAGATCGTGACGAACTCGTCGGTGTAGCTGCTCAGGTAGTCGAGGTTGGCCGGTTGCGGGGCGTTGGCCATCATGAAAATGACGCCCTGGTCCTCGTCCGGCGCCAGTTCCGACTTGGTGAACGTGAGCAGCACCGGAATCAGGCACAGCACGATCGCCGCGAACACCAGCACCACCGGCCGGGTGTTGAGGGTGCCGTGGAGCATGCTTTGGTAACGGCGCTTGAGGCCTTCGAAAATCAGGTCCAGGCGATGGGCCAGACCGCTGGGGTTTTCGTCGTGACGCAGCAGGAAGGCGCACATCATTGGCGACAGGGTCAGGGCGACGATGCCGGAGATCACCACTGCGCCGGCCAGGGTCAGGGCGAACTCCTTGAACAGCGCCCCCGTGAGCCCCGTCAAGAAGCCGATCGGCGCATAGACCGCCGCCAGGGTGATGGTCATCGAGACCACCGGCATGGCGATTTCCCGAGCGCCTTCGATGGCCGCATCCAGCGGCGTCTTGCCTTCTTCGATGTGCCGGTGGATGTTTTCCACCACGACGATGGCGTCGTCCACCACCAGGCCGATGGCCAATACCATCGCCAGCAATGTCAGCAGATTGATCGAGTAGCCCATCATCTGCATGAAGAACATCACGCCGATCATCGACAGCGGGATGGTGACCACCGGGATCACCACCGAACGCAGCGCGCCGAGGAACAGGAACACCACTACGATGACGATCAGCACCGCCTCGAACAATGTTTTGATCACCTCGTTGATCGAGGCCTGGATGAACAGCGTGGCGTCGTAGGCGATTTCACCTTTGAGGTTCGGCGGCAGCTGGGCTTCCAGCTCCGGCATGATCTTGCGCACTTCCCTGATCACGTCCAGCGGGTTGGCACCGGGCGTGGCCTTGATGCCGATGTACACCGAAGGGGTGCCGCCGAAGGAACTGATCGAATTGTAGTTTTCCGCCCCCATTTCAACTCGCGCCACATCGCTGAGCAGCACGCGACTGTCGCCCTCGACCTTGAGCGGAATCGCGGCAAAGGCTTCGGCGGACTTGAGCTCGGTATTGGCGTTGATGCTGGTGACGACGTACTCGCCTTTCACTTCGCCGGCGGCGGAGAGAAAGTTGTATTTGCGCACGGCATCGGTCACGTCGCTGGCACTCAGGCCGAAACCGGCGAGCTTGACCGGGTCCAGCCACAGACGCATGGCGAACACCTGGTTGCCGAGAATCTCGGCTTCGGCCATGCCCGGCAGGGTCGCCAGTTTCGGCTGGATGACCCGCGACAGGTAGTCGGTGATTTGCGGGTTGCTCAGCTCCTTGCTGAAGAAACTGATGTACATCAGTGCCGAGGCGTCGGCGGCTTCCTTGCTCAGTACCGGGTCTTCGGCGTCCTGAGGCAGCTGGTTTTTCACCTCGTTGGCCTTGGCCAGCAGTTCGGTGAACAAGCGGTCGCTGTTGGAGCCGATGCGCGCGTAGATCGAGATCACCGAGAAGTTCTGGCGACTGACCGAGGTCATGTAGTCGATGCCTTCGGCACTGGCCAGACTTTGTTGCATCGGTTGGGTGATGTAACCCTGAATGGTTTCGGCGTTGGCCCCGGGGTAAGCGGTGGTCACCGTGATCAGGGCGTTTTCCATTTGTGGGTATTGGCGCAGCGGCAATTTGCTCCAGGCCTGGAAGCCCAGCAGCACAATCAACAGGCTGACCACGGTGGCGAGCACCGGGCGGCGGATGAACGGGTCGGTAAAAGCCATGGGGATTCCTTGATCAGTCCGCGCGCGGCGGGCTGTTCTTCTCGGCTAAGGTCTTGTCATCGCTGATCGCAATGTGTACGCCGTTGTCCAGTTTGATCTGACCGGCCGTGACCACTTTTTCGCCGTTCTGCACGCCTTTGGTGATCATCACTTGCCCATCGCGGCGCTCGCCGGTTTCGATGAAACGCCGTTCGGCGATCAGGATCGGTTCGCCCTTGTCGTCTTTTTCCAGGCTGCCGTCTTCGGCTTTTTTCTGCGCGACGACATAGAGCGAGTTGCCGTACAGCGTGTAAGTGATCGCACTTTCCGGCACGACGATGCGCGGCTGTGGGTCGGGCAACAACACTTGCAGGCTGGCGAACATCCCCGGTAGCAGTTTGCCGTCGGGATTGGCCAGGGTCGCGCGGACCTGGACGTTGCGCGTGCTGTTTTCGACTTTCGGGTTGATCGCGCTGATGGTGCCGGGGAAGGTTTGTGTCGGGTAGGCCGCGACAACGATCTGTACCGGTTGGCCGAGGGCGATTTTCGGTACCGACTGCTCGGGCACGAAGAAGTCTACGTAGAGGCTGCTGAGGTCTTGCAGGGTGGCAATCATGGTGCCGCTGGCGAGATAGTCACCGATGTCCACCTGACGAATGCCGATGGTCCCGCTGAACGGTGCGAGCAAGCGTTTTTTGGCCAGCGCCGCCTTGAGCTGATTGACCGTGGCCCGGCTCTTTTGCAACACCGCCGAGAGCCGGTCGAATTCGCCTTTGGAAATGGCCTGGCTGCCGACCAATTGGCTGCCGCGACCGTAGTCGAGCTGCGCTAGACCCAGGTCCGCCTGAGCGGTTTCGAGCAGGGCGGTTTCCACCACGCTATCAAGTTGCAGCAGGGGTTGGCCGACTTTGACCTTCTGCCCTGAATCGAACTTCAAGTCGATGACGGTGCCGTCGGTCTCCAGGCTCAGGTCGACCCCTTGCAGCGCCTTCAGGGTGCCGACGGTGGGCAGGCGTGCTTGCCACGGCCGTTCGGTGGCCGTGGCCACGGCGACACTGATCGCTGGTTTCGGCACAGCAAAGCCCTGAATCATCGTATAGATGGAGAAGGCTTTGTAACCGCCCAGGACCAGCACGATCAGCAAAACAACACCCAACATGATCAGCATGCGGCGACGCAGCATATTTCCACTTCCTTGGAGAAAATCAGGTGACACAGTCGGGCACATTACTCCGAGTCAGAGAGGGTTTCCAACTGGCAGAACTTACAGGTAGGCCTGCATGTCTGCGCGGACGGGATGGAACACAAACCTGTGGCGAGGGAGCTTGCTCCCGCTGGACTGCGTAGCAGTCCCTTTTTTAGGGCCGCTGCGCAGCCCAGCGGGAGCAAGCTCCCTCGCCACAAAAACCCGCCAGCAGGAGAGGCAAGGTCAGATGAGGTGCAGGTGGTTGTCCCACAGCCCTGAGGGTAGATCGAGGGGTTTTGCAACAAGGCTTGTCTGGCGGCAGTCGTAGAACCGGCAGCGTCCTTGACCTGAGGTCACGACAAAGCCATCGGCTACCGCGCCGACCCCGGCGCAATCGGGAAGCGGCGCGTCCAGGCGCACTTCACCGCTGTCCAGGTCCCAGATGAAAAAGCGGTTGCCCCGGGGCGCAGTCAACGCCACCAGGCGCAGTTCGCTGTGCACCGCGACGCTGGCGGTGTAATGCCCCATGGCCTGCAACTGATGCTCAGGCACCGGGAAGGCCACGAACGGCTGGCCGGGCCGCTTGATCGCCAGCAGCTCCGACGACTCGTGAGACGGCCCCATGAACTGCTGGCCGGCGACGATGGTGCCGTCGCTGGCAATCCCCAAATGACGCACGCTGTTCATCTGCTGGGCGAGGGTTTCCTTGCTCAGCAAAGTGCCATCGCGTTGCATCAGGACCAGGCTCGGCTCCATGGCGTTGAGGTTCATTTCGACGCGGCTTTCGGCCTCGGTGCGAATGCCGCCGTTGGCCACCACCAGGGTTTCGCCATCGGGCATCCACGACACCTGATGCGGGCCGACGCCGTGGGTCGACATCTCGCCGCTATGCACCAACCGCTCGCCTTCGAACTTATACACACCGAGCAAGCCGCGACCCGGATCGGAGGTGTCGTTCTCGGTGGCGTACAGCCAGTCGCCGCTCTTGTGAATCACCGCATGACCGTAGAAATGCCGGTTCGGCAGCGAGGTCACGGTTTGCAGCAACGTGCCGTCGCGCAGGTCGATCAGGTAACTCTCGGTGCCCGGACGACGGGCGACGAACAGCGCAATCGGCAGCGTCGGGTGGTTGATGATGTCGTGGCAACGCTGGCCGACCTGGGTGGAAAACACCCGGGTACCGTCCAGCCGATAACCGACGGCGTAGTGCTTTCCGTCGGTATCGTCCCGCGCCGAGAGCAGCAGCGGGCTTTTGTCCTTCTGCTTGAACAGCGTCCAGCCGCCCAGTGTCACCGCACCCAGCAGCAAACTACCTAACGTCAAAGCCTGGCGTCGCAGCATGGAACTTGCCCTCATCAGTCACCGTCGTTGGCGTTGAAGCCCAGTTGGATGCCCAGCGCCTTGGCCAGTTCGCCTTCGTGCAGGCGGTGGACGACGTTGAGGCCGTCGTAGAGGTCGTTGAGTTGCTGGCGACCGGCATCGTCATTGAGCATTTCAGTCAGCGAGCGCTGGTTGCTGGCGAACAGTTTCAGGGCCGCGGCGTAAGCGGCATCGATCTTGTCGGCCAAGGGTTTCTGCTCGTTCGGCAACAGACCACGCAGGCCTTTGTTGTCGACGCCTTCCCATACCGTTTTGGCGGCGGCGAGACTGGCTTCGAGGCCGGTCAGGGACGACTGGCTGCGCCACGCATCGGCCTGGAACGGTTGCGGCACACCCTTCGTCTGACGGCCCATCGGCGTGCCGAGTTTTTTCTTCAGGCTGTCAAGGGCGGTGACTTGCACACGTAGCAGATCGGCGATGGCTTCGTGGGAATCGGCGTAGCGCTGGTTCGGGAATTTGCTCAATTGCGCGAGCATGCCGTCGGTGTTGTTCCAGGTTTTCAGGATCTCTTCGGCCAGTTGTTTCTGACGCTCGCCAATCGCGATCAGCAGCGGGCAGTACTTGGCTTTCTGTTCAGCGTTGGCCACATCAGGCTTGCTGTCGAACAGGATGTATTCGTAGGCGGAAAGGCCTTGAACCACAACGCTGGACTTGGCCAAGGCAGCGGCATCAATCTGCGGCTGCGCGGTGACCAGTTGTTCGACCTGACGGCCGACGAGATTTTTCTTGTCTGGCCAGAACTGCACCTGCCAGGCGCGATTGCCCTCGGCCAGCGGCCCGATCAGCAGCGGCTGCAACTCGGCCCAGGCTTTCTGCGCGTGCAGGAAGTCGGCGCGGGCGGTGTCGAGGTTTTCCTTGCCTTCGCAGTAGGCCAACGCACTGACGGCCAGTTGGCGATCGGCTTCAACCCAGCGCGTGTAGGTCGGCAGGATCACCGACTTGGCGATGGCTGCTGAAGTAACGGCCTGCGGATCCTGAGGCGAACAGGCGCCCAAGGCTAGCGCGGCGAGGCTGGTGAACAACAATTTGGGACGGAACATGTCGGGCTCCCGCTATGGAATACGTATTAAAGGGAATTCAAGAACGCCAGCAACGCAGCGCGCTGCTCGGCGTTGAAAGACAAAACCTGTTGCTGCGCCGCTGCGGCTTCGCCGCCATGCCAGAGCACGGCTTCGAGCAGATTGCGGGCGCGGCCATCGTGCAAAAACTGGGTGTGGCCACTGACTGCCTGTGTCAGGCCGATGCCCCACAACGGCGGGGTGCGCCAGTCGCGGCCACTGGCCTGGAATTCGGTACGGTTGTCGGCCAGACCGTCGCCCATGTCATGCAGCAGCAGATCGCTGTAAGGGCGAATCACTTGATTGGCCAGTTCAGGTTCTGCGGCGTTGGCGGCGGTGGTGTATTTCGGGGTGTGGCAGGACTGGCATCCAGCCTGGAAAAACAGAGTCTTGCCGGCCAGCACCTCGGGGGCGCTGACATCGCGGCGGGCCGGTACGGCGAGGTTACGGCTGTAGAACAGCACCAGACGCAGGATGTTATCGCTGACTTCCGGCTCGCCATCCGGGCCATTGCCGTTGGGCGCTTGCTTGCAGGCGGTTTGCGCGGCGGTGCAGTCGTCGACGGGTCTCAGGCTTGTGGTCAGGCCCATGTCGCCGGAAAACGCGTGAACGTTCTGTTGATTGAGGTTGGGTTGGCCGGCCTTCCAGCCAAATCGTCCGAGGACGGTTTTTTGCTGCGCGTCATCCCAGACCCGGTTCGGGCGTCCAGCGATACCGTTTTTGTCTTTTGCCTGAGCCTCGGCATTGGCCAGGATCGCCGCGTCGGGAATCGCTTCGAGCAGGCCCAGGCCAATCATTGGCGGTGCGACCCGGGCCGAGAAACGCGTGTCAGGGTGCATCGGGCCGTAGCCGAGCTGGGTGATCTGCAACGTTGGTTTGCGCAATTGGACTTCGGTGCCGTCCTTGAAGCGAATCGGAACGGGCGTGTAATCGACGCGCACTTTGCCTTCCGGCACGACACCCGGCACGGACATGTCCTGGAATTGTCCGCCGTAGACCGGCTCCGGGACGACACCAAGCTGCTCGATGACCTTGGCATAGGCCGGCGTATCGGGAATCGACAGGCGTACCAGCATCGACACGGCGTTCTGCGCATCAGGTGTGGGCGGATGACCGCGGCCATCCTTGATGTGGCAGCCCTGGCACGCGTTGGTATTGAACAACGGCCCGAGGCCATCCCGGGCGGTGGTGGTCGACGGCGCGATCACCCAGGGATTACGGAAAAAACTGTTGCCGACACTGAAGTCCACGCGCCGTGACGGCGGCAGGTTGGCGGACGGCAGGGAAAATGAGTTCTGATCGGTCTTGCGCACGGTTGCGCTGCCACCGGACCGGGCTTCACCGGGTTCGGCTTGGGTAAAACGCGGGGCGTCATCGCAGGCACTCAGGCCCAGGGCCAGAAACAGTGCGGACAAGCGAAGAGGCAGCGCGGGCATCGGACATCCTGCAAGACGAGCAAAACAAGGGGCGCAAAGTCTAACAGGGCAGGGGAGTTTGAATAAGAGGAATTATCGTTTGGTTGATGTGGAGCAACTGATCGTTCCCATGCTCTGCGTGGGAACGATCGGCGGGTATGAAAAAGGCGACCCGAAGGTCGCCTTTTTATTCAGCCAGCGTTGATCAGAACTCGTGATCAGCGTTGTCCGGGTTCAGGTCGCTGATGCCCAGTTTGCCAGCGGCGGCTTCGATCGAACCGGTCTGCTTGACCAGGGAAGCGATAGCGTCGCGGACGATCTGGTTGCCCGCGGTGTTGCCGGCGGCGATCAACTGGTCGTAGTGCTCACCCTTGTTGGCGTGATCGACCATGATCTGGATTTTGGCTTCGGTGGCGGCCAGGTCGGCTTTGAGCGCGGTGTCGGCAGCCGGGTCGGCTTTGGCCACCAGGGACGACAGGCTGGCGCCGGTCATTTTGGTGCCGTCGACGCGGGTGTATTCGCCCAGGTACACGTTCCGAATGCCTTTGGCATCGTAGAAGTGCGAGTTGTGGGTGTTGTCGCTGAAGCAATCCTGTTCGTCTTCCGGGGAGTTCGCTTCCAGGGAAACCTTCATGCGTTCGCCCGCCAGTTCGCCCAGGGACAGGCTGCCCATGCCGAACAGCATTTTGCGCAGGCCGGATTCAGCTGGCTCGGCTTCCAGGGTGGCGCGGTAGTTGTCGGCCACGTTCGGCTTCCAGTTACCGACCATTTCTTCCAGGTCGCTGACCAGCAATTGGGTCACGGACTTCAGATAAGCGCGACGGCGATCGTTATGACCGCCGGTTGCGCCTTTGCCTTCCAGGTAGTCGGAAGCAGGTCGGTTGCCGGCGCCAGGGCCGGTGCCGTTCAAGTCCTGGCCCCAGAGCAGGAATTCGATCGCGTGGTAGCCGGTGGCTACGTTGGCCTCGGAACCACCCAGCTCGTTCAGGCTGGCAAGTTTTGCCGGGGTGATGTCTTTCACGTCGACCTTGTCCTCGCCAACCTGAACCTGGGTGTTGGCGATGATGTTGGCCGTGGCGCCAGGGTTACCCAGTGCGTGCTCGTAGGATTTGTCGACGTAGTCGATCAGGCCTTCGTCCAGTGGCCAGGAATTCACCTGACCTTCCCAGTCGTCGATGATGGTGTTGCCGAAGCGGAACACTTCGCTCTGCAGGTAAGGAACGCGGGCAGCGATCCAGGCAGCCTTGGCAGCTTTCAGGGTGTCGGCGTTCGGCTTGGCGAGGAAGGCGTCGACGGCGGTTTGCAGGGTCTTCGCGGTGGATTCGGCATCGCTGTAAACGGCGAAGACGATGTCGGCGTAATGCGCGACAACGGCTTTGGCGGCGGCTTCGTCGACTTTACTGGTAGCGGCAGGTGCAGCGGCCGGGGCCGTGGTGCTGGCGGCCGGAGTCGGCGTCTGCGCAGCGGCAGCTTTGTCTTTGCCTTCGCCACAACCGGCGAGGGAAATAGCGATGGCCAACAGACTGGCGGTAGCCAGAGGCATACGAATCATGGCGAACATCCTGCTTCGAGAGAGGGTGGAGAGGCGCAGCAAGCGCGCAAAACTGCGACATAATGCAAATCTTTCGCATTATGTGTAAAGGGTTGTGGTTGTAAATATTTCTTATTCAGGCGGGAGTTGTGTCGTGGATCAAGAGATCGCAGCCTCGTTTCACTCGACAGCTGCTACAGAGTGAAACGAGGCTGCGATTTCTTGATCTTTTACAAAATAGCCGCGTTACTGCGCTGGGCCTGTTTCAGATACGCGCTCAATTCCCGCGCCGGCAGCGGCTTGCTGTAGAGATAGCCCTGACCTTCGTGACAGCCCTCGGAGATGATGTAGGACTCTTGCTCGGGGGTTTCCACGCCTTCGGCAATCACCTGCATGCCCAGGCTCTTGCCCAGCTGGATGATGGCCCGAACGATGGTTGCATCGTCGTCGTCATCGAGCAGGTCCTGAACGAAGCTCTTGTCGATCTTGATCTTGTCCAGCGGCAGGCTTTTCAGATAGCTCAATGACGAGTAACCGGTGCCGAAGTCGTCGATCGCGATCAGCGCACCGGAGCGGCGCAGGCTCAGCAGGTGCTGGGCGGCGGTGCTGATGTCTTCCATCAGGCCGGTTTCGGTGACTTCCAGCTCCAGGCTGCGTGGTGGCAGGCGGTACATCTGCAGGAGGTTGTTGACCACCCGTGGCAATTCGGCGTGGTGCAGCTGCACCGTGGACAGGTTCACCGCCATGCGCAGGTCGGCGAAACCCTGGTCATGCCAGTCGCGCAATTGTTTGCACGCCTGATCCAGCACCCATTCGCCGATGGCGATAATGGTGCCGTTCTGTTCGGCCAAGGGGATGAACAAGTCCGGCGGAACCAGCCCGTGCTCGGGATGCTGCCAGCGAATCAGCGCCTCGACCCCCACCACCCGGTGATCGCGATAGCTGATCTGCGGCTGGTAGACGAGATAGAACTGGCCACGGACCAGGGCATCGCGCAGGTCTTTTTCCAGCTCGCGACGGCGACGCATCTCGGTGTCGACGCTGGCGATATAGAACTGATAACGGTTGCGCGAGCGAGTCTTGGCCAGGGTCATGGTCTGCTCGGCTTTTTGCAGCAGTTTCTCGGTGCTGTCACCGTCCTCGGGGAACAGGGTGATGCCGATGGTGGCGCGCAGGCGAATCTCTTGATGATCGAGGGCAAATGCCGCTTCCAGGTCATCGAGAATGCTTTGGGCCAGTTCGGCCGCTTCGTAGGGTTGTTCGATGTCGGCCTGAACCAGGGCGAACTGGTCGCCGCCGAGGCGGGCGAGGGCGCCAAGGCGTCCACTGTGAGCTCGCAGGCGATCGGCCAGGGCCAGCAGCAGTTGGTCGCCGGTCTGGTAGCTGAATTGTTCGTTGATGCCCTTGAAGTCATCCAGGCCGACCACCAATACCGCGACCCGACGTTGCAACTTGCCGGCGTCTACCAGGATTTTGTCCAGTTGCTGCTGTAGTTGCTGGCGGTTCGGCAGGCCGGTGAGGAAGTCGTACTGGGCCATGCGTAGCAGGCTGTTTTCCGCTTCGTGGCGCAAATGGGTGTTGCGCTCGATGGACTCGAGCAACTGGTTGGCGGTGTTGATCCAGATCCCCAGTTCGTTTTTTTCATGCCCCTTGAGCAGTGGGATTTTGTGTTCGCTGGGGCGATCCGGATTGATTTCCGTGAGGTGCTCGATGATCCGCGACAGCGGCTTGGTCAGCAGCCAGTGATAGACCAGGTACAGCACCAACCCCATGGCCATCGCACGCAACACGCCGGAGATGAAGATGATCACCGAACTGATGATGAAACCCTGGCCATAGGTGGCGGTGTCGAGGGTAATGCTCAAATCGCCGTAATACTCGCTGTAAGGGCCGCGACCCACCAACTGGGTGGTGAAGGTGCGTTCCTTGCCGAGGATCACGTCGGTCAGCCAGCGACTGTCGGAATGCTGCAGCTCGCGAGCCTTTTGCGCGAGCATGGCTTCGTTGGGATGGCCAATGGAGGCCTTGCGCACAGCGTCGTCCTGAAACAGGCCTTCGATAACCTGCATACCCATTTCCCGGTCCAGGCTGTAGACGGCCTGGGTCGAGGGGTCGCGGAACATGTCGAGGATGCGTTGGGCATCGCTGGCCACGGCCTGGCGTGTTTTATAGGCATCGAAAACGATCTGCGCGCAGCTCAAGACCACGCCGACGATCAATGCCGACAGGAGCACGACCCGAAGCAACTTCACCGACAAGCTGTTCTTGAGTTCCAGCTTCAAAGAGTCATTCCTTGTTCCGTGCGGGTAGCGTCAAGTTGCCATGAGTATTGGCAATCCGGTGATGGCAGTCAAAGGGACAATCAATCACATGGGGTTTTGCCTGTAGCTTGGCTGAAATGCTGGTCGTTTGGAGTATTTGCGCTATTTGTACTGTGTCGGTTGTTGGGGCCTTCAACTTGAGGGGGATTTGGACATATTTTCCGTTTGGTTGATGTTAGACGGCTGTGGCGTTGGGGCAAGGGGCTGAAGGCTGGTTTCATCGTGGGAAATCGCCCCTGGTTTCTGCGGATGCATCCTGTGTACATATCCGTTTCTGCGGTAACGGCCGCTATTGGTTTCGCCCTTACGGCGAGTCACTTGGAAAAGCCCCAAGTAACCAAGGGCTCTTGCCCCTTTCGTTCGGTGCCTCGCCCAGGCTCGGCATGCCCTCGCTCCGGTCCTGCTCCGTGGGCCCGCCGCCATCGGCCATCCATGGCCGGGGGCGGCTAACCCGGCATCCATGCCGGGTTGCCCACTGCGCAGAACCTCCACTCGGCCTCTCGAGGCGGCGGTGCATCAAGATCAAAAGCGGCAGGCGAGCTAACGCTCGGCCTGTTGAGTGGTGAGAAGCCTCGCGTGTACACCGTCCCACTGTGGGAGCGAGCTTGCTCGCGATGACGGCAGCACATTCAACATCTTTGTGACAGACAAACCGCTATCGCGAGCAAGCTCGCTCCCACAGGTACAGTGGTGTCCTTGTCGGAGCGAGCCGGCTCGAGGCAGCGATCCGACGAAGGCGGTCCAACTGCCGCCCCAAGACTTTCCCTAGTGCATAAAAAAACCCGGCAAAAGCCGGGTTTTTTTGACTGGCGTCGATCTTAAGCGGTGAAGGTTTTGCCTTCGAACTGCTCAGCCACGAATTTCCAGTTGACCAGGTTCCAGAACGCTTCGACGTATTTTGGACGAAGGTTGCGGTAGTCGATGTAGTAAGCGTGTTCCCAGACGTCGCAGGTCAGCAGCGGGGTGTCGCCGTTGGTCAGCGGGTTGCCGGCGCCGATGGTGCTGGCCAGGCCCAGGGAACCGTCAGCCTTTTTCACCAGCCAGCCCCAACCGGAACCGAAGGTGCCGATGGAAGTCTTGCTGAATTCTTCCTTGAACTTGTCGAACGAACCGAAGGCTGCGTTGATCGCCTCAGCCAGTGCGCCGGTTGGTTGACCGCCGGCGTTTGGCGCCAGGCAGTTCCAGTAGAAAGTGTGGTTCCAGACCTGAGCGGCGTTGTTGAAGATACCGCCGGAGGAAGATTTGACGATTTCTTCCAGAGTCTTGCCTTCGAACTCGGTGCCTGGCACCAGGTTGTTCAGGTTCACGACATAGGTGTTGTGGTGCTTGTCGTGGTGGTATTCCAGAGTTTCCTTGGAAATGTGCGGCTGCAGGGCATCGTGTGCGTAAGGCAGCGGCGGCAATTCGAAAGCCATGATGATTCTCCTAATCAGGTCAGTTGCGGTGAGCGCAAGGCCGATCACGGGCGGCCAGACAAGCGCCGGGGAGTTTGTACTCTTTGCGGCGCATCGGATCGGATCATAGCACCGGGGGTGCGGCATAACCACGCAACAACTGTGTGGAATAGAGGTTCCAGAGCCTTTTGGAATAATCAGCCTGCGGCGATTAATTGAAAGGCCACGGTAAACATCATCGCCGCCACCAGCATATCGAGAATTCTCCAGGTGCTCGGCCGGGCCAGCCACGGCGCTAACCATGCGGCGCCCAACGCCAGGGTGAAAAACCACAGCAACGACGCACTGGCCGCGCCCACGACATAAGCGCCGGGCTCTGTTTGTTGGGCACCGAGGGAGCCAATCAGCAACACGGTATCCAGATAAACGTGCGGGTTAAGCAGCGTGACGGCCAAAGCACTGAGCATTACCGCGCGCAGCGAGCGCACGGTCTGGTTTTCACCTTGTTGCAGGCTCTGTTTCGAGCAGGCTCGACGCAACGCCAGGCTGCCATACCAAATCAGAAACACCGCGCCACCCCAGCGGGCGACTGCCAGCAACGTCGGGTTTTGCGCCAGCACCGTCGCCAGGCCGAATACGCCGGCGGCCACCAGCAAGGCATCGCAGGTCACGCAAAGTGCCGCCACGGGGAGGTGATGTTCACGCCGAAGGCTCTGGGCCAACACAAACGCATTCTGAGTACCGATCGCCATGATCAGCCCCGCGGCCACCAACAGGCCGTTCACATAGCTTTGCCACATAAGATGTTTACTCCGCGTTGGCCGCCAGATCCCGCAGCACGTGCAGGGCGCGTTCGGCATCGGCCTGGCCGACGAATAAATGGTCGTGGTAATAGCCGGCGATCACGTTGCAGCTGATGCCCGCCTGGCCTAATGCCGTGGCGAACGCGGCGGTCAGGCCGACGGCTTCGAGGGCCGAGTGCACGTTCAAGGTGATCCAGGCCGCGACGTAATCGAAACTGAAACCCGCCTTCTCGGCGTGGGAACGTTCCAGAATCACCGTCAGACCTTCCTGCTCGCGAAAGCTGCCGACAATTTCAAGGCCTGCCGGCAACTTGCCGTCGCGCAGGGTGCAGAACACGTATTCGCCGACGTTGAGTTGCGGGCTCATGCTGCGCAGCAGGGTTGCCAATGAAGTTTCGCCAGCCATGTCGATGATCCTTGTTGAAGAGTTCTTGCTGGCCATTCTCCGGTGTCAGGCTGTATAAGAAAAACCAATCATGCTGATCGCTCATTAGGAAAACTGATGTTCGACTATAAATTGCTTTCTGCCTTGGCCGCGGTGGTCGAGCAGGCCGGGTTCGAACGTGCGGCTCAGGTGCTTGGCTTGTCGCAATCGGCAATCTCCCAGCGCATCAAATTGCTGGAGGCGCGCGTCGGCCAACCGGTGCTGGTGCGGGTGACACCGCCGGCCCCGACCGAAATCGGCCGACGGCTGCTCAACCATGTGCAGCAGGTGCGTCTGCTTGAACGGGACTTGCAAACACTGGTGCCGGCACTCGACGAAGAAGGCCTGCCGGAACGTCTGCGCATCGCCTTGAATGCCGACAGCCTCGCCACGTGGTGGGCCGTGGCGGTCGGGGATTTTTGCGCGGAACAACATTTGCTGCTCGATCTGGTGGTCGAAGACCAGACCGTCGGCCTCAAACGCATGCGCGCCGGTGAAGTCGCGGCGTGCGTCTGCGCCAGTGAGCGCCCGGTGGCCGGCGCGCGCAGCGTTTTGCTGGGGGCCATGCGCTACCGTGCGCTGGCCAGCCCGGCATTTATTGCCCGGCATTTTCCTGAAGGTGTGCGCGCCGATCTGTTGTCGAAAACCCCCGCGTTGGTGTTTGGACCGGACGATTTCCTACAGCATCGCTACCTCGCGTCCCTCGGCGTCGATGGCGGATTCGAACACCATTTATGCCCCTCGTCCGAAGGCTTCATCCGCCTCACGGAAGCGGGACTCGGTTGGGGGCTGGTGCCTGAACTGCAGGTGCGCGAGCAACTGGAGCGCGGTGTATTGGTGGAACTTTTGCCCGATAAGCCGATTGATGTGCCGCTGTACTGGCATCATTGGCGCAATGGCGGTCAGTTGCTGGGGTTACTCACCGATCAGTTGGTGCGTTCGTCGAAGCAATGGCTGGTGCCGTTGGACTGACGGGCAGCGTCAAGACCTCACGCAATACGCAAAACGAAATATTCGGAGCAATTCATGAAGATTCTGGTTACCGGCGCAAGCGGCTTCATCGGCGGGCGCTTTGCGCGTTTCGCCCTGGAGCAGGGCCTGGACGTGCGGGTCAACGGTCGCCGGGCCGAAAGTGTGGAGCATCTGGTGCGCCGTGGCGCCGAGTTTATCCAGGGTGATTTGAGCGACCCGGAACTGGCACGCGACCTGTGCTCAGACGTTGAAGCCGTGGTGCATTGCGCCGGTGCGGTTGGTTTGTGGGGGCGTTATCAGGACTTCCATCAAGGCAACGTGCAGGTCACCGAAAACGTGGTCGAGGCCTGTCTGAAACAGCGGGTTCGGCGACTGGTGCACTTGTCGTCGCCGTCGATCTACTTCGATGGCCGCGATCACTTGGGACTGACCGAAGAACAGGTGCCCAAGCGCTTCAAGCATCCCTACGCCGCGACCAAATACCTGGCGGAGCAAAAGGTTTTCGGCGCTCAGGAGTTCGGCCTCGAAACCCTGGCCCTGCGCCCGCGTTTCGTGACGGGGGCTGGCGACATGAGCATCTTCCCGCGGCTGCTGAACATGCAGCGTAAAGGACGGCTCGCGATCATCGGCAACGGCCTGAACAAGGTTGATTTCACCAGCGTGCAAAACCTCAATGAAGCGTTGCTCAGCAGTCTGCTGGCCAGCGGTTCGGCGTTGGGCAAGGCCTACAACATCAGCAACGGCGCGCCGGTTCCGCTGTGGGACGTGGTCAATTACGTGATGCGCAAGATGGAAGTCCCACAGGTCACGCGCTACCGTTCCTACGGCTTGGCCTACACCGTAGCGGCGCTCAACGAGGGGGTGTGCAAGTTGTGGCCGGGTCGTCCCGAACCGACCCTGTCGCGCCTGGGCATGCAGGTGATGAACAAAAACTTCACCCTGGACATCAGTCGCGCCCGGCATTATCTGGACTACGATCCAAAAGTCAGTCTCTGGACCGCCCTCGATGAATTCTGCGGCTGGTGGAAGGCCCAGGACATTCGCTGACGCATGGGTTAGTGCCGCATCACTGAACCGAGTTCGGGGTTGAGGGTCAATCGATGCGGCAGGGGGGGTTATACTGCGCCGCATCAAGCCATCACCGCGTTCCACAAAGGTTGACTCAATGTCCATGCGTAACGATGCCAACGACGACTTCGATGTACCGAGCCTGCGTGCCGACAGCCTCGACGACGATGATTTTCCGACCACCGCTCGCACCTCCGTGCATTCGCGGCCCGCGCCAGTCGTCAAAGTCAAAAGCCCGAGCACCGGCCCACTGTGGGCGCTGGTCGGCGCCTTGTTCTTTGCGTTTGCAGGCCTTGCCTGGTGGAGCTTCCAGCAGCTTTCGCTGATGGAACAGCAATTGGTGGCGACCCAGGAAAGTTTCGCGCGTATCAGTGAAGAAGCGGCGGGGCGTTTGCAGGACATTTCCGGCAAGGTTGTCGCCAGTCAGACCAACGTCAGTAGCGACAGCGAAGCCTTGAAGCTGCAAATCAAACAGCTGGAAAGCAAGCTCCAGGATCAAAGCAAACAACAGCAAGGCGTTCTCGGCCAGACCACCGATCTGGACAAGCGTCTGGCGCAGATGACCGCCCAGACCACTGATCTGGACAAGCGTCTGGCGCAAATGACCGCTCAGACCACTGAGCAACAGACCGCCACCATTCAATTACAGGCTCAAGTCAAAGTCTTGAACAGCGATGTAGCCGTGCTGAAAAGCACCCCGGCGGACACAGAAAAATTCGACGCACAGCTAAAAAGCCTTGGCTCCGACATCGTTGCACTGAAGAAACAAGGCAACCCGAGCGCCGCCATCGAGCGTCTGGAGCAGGAAGTCATCATCCTCAAAAGCCAACAGGACAATCGCCCGGCCGCGACGGCAGGCGGGACCAATACCGCCGAGTTCGACGCCTTCCGTAGCCAGGTCACCCGCAACATCAACACCCTTCAGGCGCAGATCCAGAATTTGCAGCAGCAGCTGCGCGCCCGGGGACAATAGTCCGGATGCTGAACTCCTGTGGCGAGGTGTGCTCTTTGTGGCGAGGGAGCTTGCTCCCGCTGGGTGGCGAAGCCGCCCCAAATCCCTTCGCTGCGGTCCTTCAGATAATCCGCGGTGCCCGATTTGCGACTGCTTCGCAGCCGAGCGGGAGCAAGCTCCCTCGCCACAAAAGCTCCCTCGCCACAAAAGCTCGCCACCACAAAAGCCCTCCGCCACTGTTTCCTGAATATTCGTACATAACCCCAAGCCGTCTACGCTCTTGAAACACCAACAAGAACGAGGGATGCGCAATGGGGTTTTTGCATAGGTTGGCCTTGCTGGGCGTGATGCTTTTGCTGTGTCTTGGCCAGGTTCAAGCTGCCGGCACGGAAAAGGACGACAGCCAGGCTGCCAAAGCCTTGCTGGAAAAAGCCTTGGCGTACTACCACGACCATGGCGACAAGGCCTTCGCTGCTTTCAGTCGGCAGGGCGAGTTTGTCGACAAGGATCGTTACGTGTTCGTGGTCGACACCAAGGGCGTGATGCTCGCCAGCGGCGGGCCGTCTTCGGCGTTGATTGGTCGTGATGTGTCCGATGTGCTCGGGCCGGATGTGCAGAAAGCCTTCAAAGACGCCTTGAAAGTGCCGGAGGGCAATGGCATTCAGCAGGCCGAATACCGCTGGCAGAACTGGTCCGACGGCAAGGTCGAACGCAAGCATGTGTTCTACCAGCGCATCGGCCAACGGATCCTGGCGGTCGGTTACTACTTGCCACGGGCTTCAGCGGAACAGGCGATGGCGTTGCTGAACAAAGCGGCGGCCGATCTGGCCAAGGACGAAAAGGGCACGCTTACGGCCATCAACGCCCTCAAGGGCGGGTACTTGCAGGATGACCTGTACGTCTTCGTCGTCGACCTGAATAACCAGCGTTATGTCGCCCACGGCACCAACCTGCGGTTGATCAATACCGATTTCAGCAAGATCAAGGACCCGGAAGGCAAGCCGGTTGGGGAGCCGATCCTGGCGCTGATGGCCAAGCAGGACTACGGCGAATACGAATACCGTTGGAAAAACCCTGTGACCGGCAAGGTCGAGGACAAGCATGCCTACCTGAAAAAGGTCGGGCATTTTCTGGTGGCTGTCGGGTATTACAGCCCTTGAAGATCAAAAGATCGCAGCCTGCGGCAGCTCCTACAGTGGAATGTGTACACCCTTGTAGGAGCTGCCGCAGGCTGCGATCTTTTGCTTTTAGCGGACCTTATCCTCGCGCCCCCGCAACACCATATTCGGCATGGCTATCGCCGCCGCCAGCCCCAACAGCGACACCGCCGCGCTGACCATCAGCAAGTGCCGGAAAGTCAGCAGCAGTTCGGCGCGCAAGGCGTTTTGCGCGTCTCCCGGTGCGGCGCTCAAACCATCGAGCAAGACGTTCCCTGAACTGCCCTCGGCAATCACCGAAGAGCCGGCCAGGTGGGCAAAACTTGAGTCCTGCAACAATGCCAACAGCAGGGCTGACATCAACGCCACACCCACCGCGCCGCCCAGGGCGCGGAACAGGTTGGTGGTGCTGGTGGCGACGCCGATGTCCCGTTGTGCCACCGCGTTCTGCGTTCCGACCAGGGACGTCGGGAACTGCATGCCGCTAGCGATCCCGCTGAACAACATGAACAGACTACTGAGCACAAATGCCTGGGGAGGACTGAGCGCCATGCCGAGAATCGAGATCGGCATGAGCGCGGCGCCCATCAGGATCATGGGTTTGTAGCGCCCGGTCACCGAGGTCCGGCGCCCGGCGAAATACGCACCGATCGGCAAGCCCATCGCCAGCGGCAACAGGTGCAGTGCGGCGCTATCAGCCCCGGCGCCGGTAACGCTCTGGAAGCGCAGTGGCATCAACACAATCAGCGATATCGCCTGGAAACTGGTGAAGAAGATCGTGCACCAGCACAGGATCGCATTGCGATTGGCGAACAAATGCATCGGCAGCAGCGGCTCCCGCGCCCGGCGTTCATGCCAGACGAACAGCGCCAGAACCAACACCGCACAACCGAGCAGGCCCAGCACTTCGGCGCTGCGCCACGAATGGCCCTGACCGAACTGGGTGATGCCCAGCAACAAGGCGGTCAAGCCGATGATCATCAGCAACGTGCCGAGGTAATCGATGATCGGTTTGCGTTGTGGCACTGGCAAACCCACCAGCGTTCGATTGGCCACCAGCCAGGCTCCCAGGCCCAACGGAAGATTGATCAAGAACACCCAGCGCCACGACAGGTACTCGGTCATGTAACCGCCGAGTACCGGGCCGGCCACGCTGGCCACTGCGTACATGCTGCTGAAATAGCCTTGATAGCGGCCGCGCTCCCGGGGCGGCACGATGTCGCCAATGATCGCCTGGCTGACCGAAATCATCCCGCCGGCGCCGATGCCTTGAAGAATCCGCGCCAGCACCAACTGCTCCATGCTCTGGGCCATGCCGCAGAAAAACGAAGCGACCGTGAACAGCCCCATGCCAAACAGCATCAACTTGCGGCGACCGTACAGATCGCCCAGTTTGCCGTAGATCGGCACGGCCACCGTCATCGCCACCATGTAGCCGGAAATCACCCAGGCCAGCAGGCTGACGTCCTTGAATTGTGCGGAAATGGCCGGCATCGAAACGGCAACGATGGTCTGGTCCAGCGCGCCAAGAAAAATCGCCAGCATCAGGGCGATCAACACGCTGCGAATGGCCGGTTTTGGCGTTTCAGGCTGGTTGAGATTGGTCACGGGTTAGAACCTGCGGACAGTGATTGACCCGCAAGGGGCAAGGCGAGCGGGGATGCTCGCCAGTGTAAGTCGATAGCAGGCTATTCGATAGCCTCGTATGGGAGTCCGACGTAATTTTCAGCAATGGTTTTTCGACCGGCCTCGGAGTCGACGAAGTACTCCAGTTCCGACTCGGCAATCCGCTGGCTGAAGGCATCGTTATCGTCAAAGCGGTGCAGCATCGAGGTCATCCACCAGGAAAACCGTTCGGCTTTCCACACCCGGCGCAGACAGACTTCGGAGTACTTCTCCAGCAAATCCACACGGCCTTCCCGGTAAACCTTCAGCAGAATGTTGAACAGCGTACTGACGTCGCTGGCCGCCAGGTTCAGGCCCTTGGCGCCGGTGGGCGGGACGATGTGGGCGGCATCACCGACCAAAAACATCCGCCCGTACTGCATTGGTTCGACGACAAAACTGCGTAACGGCGCGATGCTTTTTTCGATGGAAGGCCCAGTGACCAACGACGCTGCCAACGCGCCAGGCAGACGGGATTTGAGTTCATCCCAGAAGCGCTGATCAGACCAGTTCTCGACGTGCTCGTCGGCGGGTACCTGAAGGTAATAGCGAGTGCGGGTGGCCGAACGCATGCTGCACAGGGCAAATCCGCGCTCATGCCGGGCGTAGACCAGTTCTTCGTGAACAGGCGGCGTGTCAGCGAGGATGCCGAGCCAGCCAAACGGATAGACCCGCTCGAACACGTTCAGGCACTCGGCAGGAATCGACTGCCGGGCCACACCATGGAAACCGTCGCACCCGGCGATGTAGTCGCAATCGAGTCGATACAGCTCGCCGTCCTTCTCAAAAGTCACGAACGGCTCTTCGGTTTTCATCCCGTGAGGAACGACGTTGCTTGCCTCGTAAATCGTCTGCGCACCGGCCTCCCGACGAGCGGCCATCAGGTCGCGGGTGACCTCGGTCTGACCGTAGATCATCACCGTTTTTCCACCGGTCAGGGCTTGCAGGTCGATGTGTACGCGGCGTGCGTCGAGGGCCAGTTCGAAGCCTGTGTGGACCAGCCCTTCGGCGTCCATGCGCTGACCTACCCCGGCCTGGCGCAACAGCTCTACCATGCCTTGTTCGAGGACGCCGGCCCGGATTCGTCCGAGCACATAGTCCGGGGTCTGGCGTTCGAGAATGAGGGTGTCGATGCCGGCGTTGTGCAGCAATTGGCCGAGCAATAAACCGGACGGACCGGCGCCGATGATGGCGATTTGGGTTTTCAGTATTTTCATTGTTTTTATGACTCGCAAGCTTCACGCGACCTGGGCCGGTGAATAATTTTTATGGATCGAGTGCTTGCATTTTTCTCTCGCGAGTCTGTCAATTGAAGGGGAAAACTGAGCCGATAGCTGTACATTCTGCCAATCGGTGCGATTATCGCCCGTCTACCCCCGAGGCCTGGATTGAAGTGATGAACAAGCCTGACCTACCTTCGATTCCAGTGTTCAAGCTCTACGGTGAAAGCCTGGATTGGCCGACCCCGGACTTGCTGCACTGTGAAACCATTTCCAAACGCAGCCGCGAACACCAGTGGGAAATCAAACCCCACCGCCACGCCGATTTGTGCCAGTTGCTCTTCGTATTCAAAGGTCAGGCAGAGCTTGAAATCGAAGGCAAACGTACGCAACTGACCGAGCCGGCGATCCAGATCCTGCCACCGCTGTCCGTTCACGGTTTCCGCTTTTCCGAGGACGTCGAAGGGTTTGTGGTGACGCTTGCCGCGCCGCTGGTCGCGCATCTTCAGGCGCAACTGGGCAACTCGGTGAACGCCCTGGCCCAGGCCGAAAGTTACCCGGCGGGCAAGGAAGGCGAATACCTCAACAGCCTGTTTTCAGCGCTGCAAGACGAATACACCGGCCACCAGCCTGCTCGCGAAATGCTCATGCATTCGCTGGTCAGCGTGATCATGGTGTGGGTCAGCCGCCAGGTGATTTCCCGTCGCAACGCCAGCCAGCGTCCGCAGCGTGCCCGGGAATATCTGAACGGTTTTATCCAACTGGTGGAAGAGACCTATCGCCAACACGTCAAGGTCGAAGACCTGGCCCATCGGCTGGGGATTTCCGTGTCCCACCTCAATGGCACTTGCCGTGAACTGGCGGGGCAACCGGCGTTGCAGATCATGCACGAGCGTCAATTGCTGGAGGCCAAGCGCTTGCTGACCTACACCAGCATGACCATTTATGAAATGTCCGACGTGTTGGGGTTCTCTGATCCGACCAACTTCACGCGCCTGTTCCGGCGTCGGGTGGGGATCTCGCCCAAGGCATTTCGCGACCGCTTGAAGGCCGATCAGGACAACGAGGCCTGATCCCCTTCGTTACTTGAGGGCGTTGAGGGTCGCGTTGTGGGGAATGCAGCGTTCGAAGTTGCAGCTCGCGTATTCACGGGGCAGTTGTCGCAACTGCTCGACGCGCCAGGCCGCGGTGCCATACAGCGCGAGCGTGGCCGCGCAGGTGATGAAAATCGCGAGGTATCTTCTTGTTTTGATGTTCATGGCGTTGACCTCTGAACGAATACCCTTCGGTATTACTTTGAGCATAGGTCAGTGCCGGTGAGTTGCCAGCAACGGTGCCGCTGCATCTACCCCGACATTCAGAACACTGATGAACCTCTGTGTGAGCGGGCTTGCTCGCGAAAGCGGTGGGTCAGTCGCCATCATTGTTGAATGATCGACCGCTTTCGCGAGCAAGCCCGCTCCCACATTGGTCCGCTTAAAGACCCACATCCCATTCCGGTTCTTCCGGAAATCTGAGCACCAGAAAATCCAGCATGCTGCGCAGTGTCGCCGGCATGTGTTTACGTGAGGTATACACCGCGTAAACGTTCATCTGCCGGGGCTCGGCGTGGGGCAGCAGGCGAATCAGTTCGCCGCTGTGGATATGCACGCCGGCCTGATAACTGGGGAGCATCGCCACCCCGGCGCCGGCCATCGCCGCGCGCAACAGCGTGCTGGCTTCGTTGGCGCTGATGTTGCCCTGCACTGGCACTGACACCTGCTCACCGTCTTCCTCGAAATGCCAGAGGCTTTTGCCGAAGTAGGAGTGGGTCAGGCAATTGTGCTGGCTCAGATCCTCGACCCGCAGCGGTGTCGGGTGTTCGAGCAGATAAGCTGGGGAGGCGCAGATCACCGAGCGGCAGACCGTCAGCCGTCGCGCGATCAGGTTCGGGTCCAGGTCGTTGCTGGTGCGGATCGCCAGATCGATGCGCTCATCCACCAGGTTCACCGTGCGGTCGAGCATCTGCATGTCGATGCTCACGCCAGGGTAACGTTTGACGTAAGCGGCCATGGCATCCGCCAGTTGTGCCTGGCCGAACGAAGTGCTGACGCTGATCCGCAGCAGGCCGCGCGGCGCGTCGTCCGGCTCGCTGACGGCGGCCTGCATGTCCGTGGACAGGTCGAGCATCTGCCGGCAGCGGGGCAGGATTTCACTGCCGGCGGCGGTCAGGCTCAGCTTGCGCGTGGTGCGGTGCATCAGGCGTGCGCCGACCCAATCCTCCAGCTCCGCCAGATAGCGTGAAACCACGGGCCGTGACAGGTCCAGGTGATCGGCGGCGGCCGACTGGCTGCCGAGGTCAACCACCGTGACGAACACCCGCATTGCTTGTAGACGATCCATCATTTGCTCACTTTCAGAAACAAACTATGTCCCAGCATCGCATTTTTTGTACTGAGTCATGCAACTAAGCTCTGTTCCCTGTAGCAGCTGTCGAGTGAAACGAGGCTGCGAGCTTGTAAAGGCAAGATCAAAAGATCGCAGCCTCGTTTCACTCGACAGCTGCTACAGAGCCATTGGCCAACCCTGGCCGTCGACAACGGAGCAACAGATGATCGGCTTCACCTCGCTTAAACGTATTTTGCTGGCCACCGCCACCCTCGGTTTCGCCGCCCATGCAGCGGCTGCATCGAGCCTGACCCTGGACGTCTACAACCCGGGCGAGAAGGCGATTTTCCCGGTGACCTCGGTGTTGGTCAGCGGCGAGAAAGACGCGATTTTGGTGGATGCCCAATTTGGCAAATCCCAGGCCGAGCAAGTGGTCGAGAAGATCCGCGCCAGCGGCAAGCAACTGACCACCATCTACATCAGCCACGGTGACCCGGATTACTACTTCGGCCTCGATACCCTGACCGCTGCATTCCCCAACGCCAAAGTGCTCGCCTCGCAGCCGACCGTGGATCACATCCAGAAAACCGTCGACGGCAAACTGGCGTTCTGGGGGCCGAAAATGGGCGCCGACGTGCCAGCCAAAACCATCGTGCCGGGTGTACTCAAAGGCGACAGCCTGATGCTAGAAGGGCAGAAGTTGCAGGTGGTGGGGTTGGACGGCAAGCAACCGGATCGCACCTTTGTCTGGATTCCGTCGATCAAGGCTGTGGTCGGTGGCGTTGTCGTCGCGCAAAACATCCACGTGTGGATGGCCGACACCCAGACGCCGCAGTCCCACGCCGATTGGCTGACCACATTGCACGCCATCGAAACCCTGAAACCGAAAACCATCGTGCCGGGTCACTACCTCGGTGAGAGCGCCCGTTCGCTGGCCGCTGTGCAGTTCACCGCCGATTACATCAAGGCGTTCGACGAAGAAACCGCCAAGGCAAAAGATGCTGCCGCGCTGATCGCCGCGATGAAAAAACGCTACCCGAAGCTGGGTGAAGAAAGCTCGCTTGAACTGAGCGCCAAAGTCGCCAAGGGTGAGATGAAGTGGTAACCCGCCGCACCTGAAGCTGAACCGCTTTTGTGGCGAGGGAGCTTGCTCCCGCTCGAGTGCGTAGCACTCGCAGGATTTTGGGGCCGCTACGCAGCCCAGCGTCGGAACGCCGCCCGGAGCAAGCTCGCTCGCCACAGGTAACACATAAAGCCACTCAAACAGCTGGAGAACGTCATGAGCAAAATCGCAATCATTGGTGCCACCGGTCGTGCCGGTAGCCAACTGCTGGAAGAAGCCCTGCGTCGTGGTCACAGCGTTACCGCGATCGCCCGCGACACCTCGAAGATCGGCCAGCGCGCCGGTGTGGTCGCCAAGAATGTCGATGCCCTCGATCCCGAAGCGTTGCAGGCGGCTGTTGCTGGCCATGACGTGGTGATCAGTGCTGCGCACTTCTCGACCCTTCCTGCTGATGCTGTGATCGGACCGGTGAAACAGGCCGGCGTAAAACGTCTGCTGGTGGTGGGCGGTGCCGGTTCGCTGTTGCTGCCGGACGGAACCCGCGTCATCGACAGCGAGGGTTTTCCGCAGGCGTACAAGGCTGAGGCCAGTGCCGGTGCGCTGTTTCTGGAAAACCTGCGGCAGGAAAAAGAGCTGGACTGGACGTTTGTGTCGCCGTCGGCAGAGTTTGTCGAAGGTGAGCGCACGGGGACGTTTCGGATCGGCAAGGATGATTTGCTGGTGAGCAGTGCAGGGCGTAGCTGGATTACGTTTGCCGATTATGCGATTGCGATGCTGGATGAAGTGGAAGCGCCGAAGCACTTCCGCCAGCGGTTCACCGTCGGTTATTGAGCTGAAAACCAGCCCTCACCCTAACCCTCTCCCGGAGGGAGAGGGGACTGACCGAGGTGTTCTTTTGAGTGTAGTGGTCTAATTTCCCCGGACACCTCGATAGGTGGAGAATGCATCTATCGAGGAGTTTTTCATGACTGGCAAACGCAGGGCATTCGACGACAGCTTCAAGCTGCAAGTCGTAAAGATGATCAAGGACCAAGGACTGGCCGTTCCACAGGTCTGTCGCGACCTGAATATTGGTGAGACCGCCGTCCGGCGCTGGGTGCAGCAGTACGAGGCTGAACAGCTGGGAGAGGCCGGAATCGGCAAACCGTTGACGGCTGAGCAACAGCGCATCCGGCAGCTGGAGCAGGAAAACCGCCAGCTCAAGATGGATAACGATGTATTAAAAAAAGCCACCGCCTTCTTTGCCCGCGAGCTGAAGTAACGTATCGCTTGGTTCGGCAGCTGCAACAGAAGGCTTATTCAGTGGCGTATGTCTGTCGGCTGCTGGGTATTAGCCGCTCCGGTTTCTACGAGGCCAACAAACGTGCTGGATCGCCAGCCTCGATTTGTCCCGTGACTGTGCAACTCAAGGCGTCGTTTGCTGCGAGTGGCGGCTGCTATGGCAGTCGTCCGTTGCGTAAAGCGTTGCGCGCCAAAGGCATGGAAATAGGCGTTTATAAAATTCGTCGCTTGATGCGCGCCAACGGTCTGCGTTCGGCCTGGAAGCGCAAGTTTGTGCACACCACCGATAGCAACCACGATCTGCCGATTGCTGAAAATGTGTTGAATCGCCAATTCGAACCCGAAGCGGTGAACAAGGCCTGGGTAGCGGACATTACCTATATCCGGACCCGTAGCGGCTGGCTGTACCTGGCCGTGGTACTGGACTTGTTCTCACGCAAGATCGTGGGTTGGTCCATGGCCCCGAACATGCCTGCCGAGCTGGTGTGTAGTGCAATGCAACTGGCAGTTGCTCAGCGTCAACCGCCACCTGGTCTGATCGCTCATTCGGATCGCGGTAGCCAGTACGCCAGCGCGAGCTACAGGGCGCTGCTGACAAGAAATAACATGCAGCAAAGCATGAGCCGTAAAGGTAACTGCTGGGACAACTCAGTGATGGAGCGCTTCTTCCTGAGTTTGAAAATGGAGCGGGTATGGCGGCGCGATTACGCCAATCACGCCGAAGCGATACGTGACATCACTGAATACATCGTTGGGTTTTACAACAACGAGCGTCTGCACTCAAAACTGGGATATCTGCCACCGACCGTTTACGAACGGGCAATGGCGTCTAAACCACCTATCGAGGTGTCCGGAATTAGTTGACCACTACAGAGTGACATCGACCTGAAATTCCGAGTCGAACTCAGATTTTGAAAAGCCCCGATCTGCTCCCTTTCCCCCTCTCCCCTCTGGGGCGGTCCGACGTTTCGGGAGGGTTAGGGTGAGGGGTGGATCTAACTGACACACCACACCACGCAAATCACCGCGCCTGAGCCTGCTCCACCAACCACCCCATCAACTCACGTAACTTCGGCGAAGGCCCGGGTTTCTCGGGGAAAACAAGGTAATACGCCAACCCGGTTTTCACCTTCAATCCAAACGGCATGACCAGCCGCCCGGCACTCAAATCATCGCCAATCAGCGACCAATCCCCGATCGCCACGCCTGTCCCTTGGGACGCCATCGACATCGCCAGGTCCAGCGTTTCGAAATGCTGACCCTTGCCGACATTGCTCAAACGAACATCCGCGGTGGCCAGCCAGGCCTTCCAGTCACGTTCATCCCGTGTCGGGTGCAGCAACATGTGCTGCTCCAGATCCTCCGGCGTCATCAGTGGCACTGGACCTTCCAGTAGAGGTTTGGAGCAGACCGGTGTCAGTTGCTCATCGAACAAATGAAAAGAGGCCAGCGCGCTGTCCGGCGGTGCGCCGTACATCACCGCTGCATCGAACTGCTCGCGATGAAAATCCACGCCGTGCTTGACCGTGGTGGTCAATTCCACCGGCACATCCGGGCGCTCCCGTTGCCACTGCAACAGCCGCGGCAACAGCCAGCGCATGACACACGTTGGGGCCTTGAGTTGCAGGGTTTCGCGCTTCTCGCCGATCTGCTCCACCGCCTCGTCGATCAAGCCGAAAATCTGCTGGACCCGTGGCAGCCATTCCCGTCCTTCGGCCGTCAGGTCAAGGCCTCGGGCCTGGCGAATGAACAGTTCATAACCCAGATGTTCTTCCAGCCCGGCGATCTGCCGACTCACCGCACCTTGGGTGATGTACAGCTGTTCGGCAGCACGGGTGAAGTTGCAGCACTGCGCGGTAATCAGAAAAGTGTGCAGCGCCGGCAGGGGAGGCAATCGTTTCATTGGGATCCAAGGTATGACGTGAGGACATGGCTAGTATGACTTTTTATCCATTGTTGCGGCTACGTGTCGCCCGTTCCAATGAGGCCATCCCTGGACCTGCCCACTCATCATAAACACTGCGCAGGTCCGGCGTCTCAAACGAACAAAAAGGGCAAAGACATGGCGACGTGCGGCGAAGTATTGGTCAAGTTACTCGAAGATTACGGAGTTGAGCAGGTGTTCGGCATTCCCGGGGTTCACACCGTGGAGCTGTATCGCGGGCTGGCCCGTTCGAGCATCAACCACGTCACTCCGCGTCACGAACAGGGCGCCGGTTTCATGGCCGACGGTTACGCTCGCACCAGCGGCAAACCGGGGGTGTGCTTCATCATCACCGGCCCTGGCATGACCAACATCACCACCGCCATGGGCCAGGCCTACGCCGACTCGATCCCGATGCTGGTGATCTCCAGCGTGCAATCGCGCAGCCAGTTGGGCGGCGGTCGCGGCAAGCTGCACGAGCTGCCGAACCAGAGCGCATTGGTCGGTGGCGTTGCGGCGTTCTCCCACACCTTGATGTCGGCGGCTGAATTGCCGGGCGTCCTGGCTCGCGCTTTTGCGCTGTTCCAGGCCGGCCGTCCGCGTCCGGTTCACATCGAAATTCCGTTGGACGTATTGGTCGAAGAGGCAGATGACTTGCTCGCCAGCGTACCGGTGAACATCGACCGCGCCGGGGCCTCGCCGAGCGCAATCAGCCGCATGACCGCGCTGCTGGCCGGTGCCAAGCGCCCACTGATTCTGGCCGGTGGCGGTGCCATCGATGCCGCCGCCGAGTTGACTGAACTGGCCGAACTGCTGGACGCCCCGGTGGCCCTGACCATCAATGCCAAAGGCATGCTCGAATCCAACCATCCGTTGCTGATCGGCTCGACCCAAAGCCTGGTCGCGACTCGCGCTTTGGTGGCTGAAGCAGACGTGGTGTTGGCGATCGGCACCGAACTGGCCGAGACCGATTACGACGTCACCTTCGCCGGCGGTTTCGAGATTCCTGGCGTGTTGCTGCGTGTGGACATCGACCCCGACCAGACCGTGCGTAACTACCCGCCGAAAGTCGCGTTGGTAGCCGACTCGCGCAACGCCGCCCAAGCCTTGCTGAGCGAACTGTCCCACCACTCGCTGGCCGAGCGCCGTAACGATTGGGGCCAGGTCCGTGCCGCACGCTTGCGCGACGAACTGGCTGCCACCTGGGACGCGCCGACCCTGGCCCAGACCCGTTTCCTGGAAACGGTTTTGCACGAATTGCCAGAGGCCGTTTTCGTCGGCGATTCGACCCAACCGGTGTACACCGGCAACCTGACGTTCAACCCGGAGCGCCCGCGTCGCTGGTTCAACTCGTCCACCGGTTACGGCACCCTCGGTTACGCCTTGCCGGCAGCCATCGGCGCCTGGCTCGGCGGCAGCGTTGAAAACGGCGCGCGTCCTCCGGTGGTGTGCCTGATCGGCGACGGCGGCCTGCAATTTACCCTGCCGGAACTGGCCAGCGCCGTTGAAGCGCGTACACCGGTGATCGTCCTGCTGTGGAATAACCAGGGCTACGAAGAGATCAAGAAATACATGGTCAACCGCGCCATCGAGCCGGTTGGCGTAGACATCTACACCCCAGACTTCATTGGTGTGGCCAAGGCGCTGGGCTGTGCAGCCGAAGCCGTCTGCGGTGTCGAGCAACTGCGCAGCGCACTGCGCGCCGCCGCCGATCGCCAGGGCCCGACCCTGATTGAAATCGATCAGACTGTGTGGATGAAGGCGGTGTCGAAATGAGTTTCCCAACTACTCTCGATGGCCTCTACATCAATGGCCAATGGTCTGCTGGCAACGAACACCTGCGCGTGATCAACCCAGCCACCGAAGCCTTGTTGACCACCGTGAACGGCGGCGATGAGCGCTCTGTCGAACAAGCTGTCACCGCTGCGACCACAGCCTTCGCCGACTGGTCGAAAACCACCGGCGCCGAGCGCGGTGCGATCCTGCGCAAAATTGCCGCGGGCGTGCAGGCCGGTCGTGAACAGTTGATGCATTTGCAGTCGAGCAACAACGGCAAGCCGCTGTTTGAAGCCGCCATCGATGTCGACGACGTGATCGCCACCTTCGAGTACTACGCCGGTCTGGCCGAAGGCCTCGATGCCAAGCAAGACAGCAATGTCGAGCTGCCAACCGACGACTTCAGCGCTCGTGTGCGCCGCGAGCCGTGTGGTGTGGTTGGCCTGATCGTGCCGTGGAATTTCCCGATGGTCACCACCGCCTGGAAACTCGCCCCGGCCCTGGCCGCCGGTTGCTGCGTGGTGCTCAAGCCGTCCGAAGTAACACCGCTGCCGGAGCTGGAACTGGCGAAGATCATCGCTCAGGCCGGTCTGCCCAAGGGCGTGTTCAACCTGGTCTGCGGCACGGGCCTGGCGGTCGGCGCGCCGTTGTCGGCCGACCCGCGCATCGCCAAGATTTCCTTCACCGGCAGCAACGCCGTCGGTGTGCAGGTCATGCAGCGCGCAGCAGAAACCGTCAAAGGCGTGAGCCTGGAACTGGGCGGCAAATCCTCGCTGCTGGTGCTCAAAGACGCAGACATCGACCTGGCCGTGGAAGTGGCCTGTGGCGGCGGTTTCTTCAACGCCGGGCAGATGTGTTCGGCCACCAGCCGCGTGCTGATCGCCGATGAACTGGCGGACGAATTCCTCATCCGTTTGAAGGCCCGTGCCGAAGCCATTCGTGTAGCCGACCCGTTCGACCCGAACGTGGAAATGGGCGCACTGGTTAACCAAGCACAATACCAACGCGTGCTCGGTCACATCGACCGTGGTTTGAGTGCTGGCGCCAAGCTGGTTTGCGGCGGCAATCGTCCGGCGGACCTGTCGCGCGGCTATTTTTTGCAGCCGACGATTTTCACCGAAGTGCCCCTCGACAGTGCGCTGTGGTGTGAAGAGATTTTCGGCCCGGTGATCTGCGTACGCAGTTTTGCCACCGAAGCCGAGGCGATTGCCTTGGCCAATGACAGCCAGTTCGGTCTGGTGGCCAGCGTGGTCACCCGTGACGCCGACGCGGCAGATCGGGTCGCCAACGCTTTGCAGGCGGGGCTTGTGTGGATTAACGCGCCGCAAGTGATCTTCCCGCAGACCGCTTGGGGTGGCTACAAGCAGAGCAGCATCGGTCGCGAATTGGGGCCGTGGGGTTTGCAGGCTTTCCAGGAAATCAAACACGTGATTCGAGCGGTCTGACGGCTCGAAAAGGGTCAGCGCATGCCTCGTGATGAGGCATGCGCTGGCGTCATGGCTTCAATGAGTTTTTATCGATAGTCAGGTGTTTTACACGACCTCAGGATGAACCCGTCGGCTCAGCGCAAACCCCGTGAATACGGGGGCTTGAAGCAGATCTGGCGGCGCAGATGCAACGGTTGCGACCAGCCTCATACCTACAAAAACAAAGGGAGTCCGTAATGGGCGAGCATGATCTGAACAGACGTCAATTCATCAAAACCGTAGGCGTAGCCTCGGTGGCAGCGGCCGCCATGAGCATGCCGTTCATCAAGGCTAACGCCAGCGACACACGCTTTGCGGGCAAGACCCTGCGTTTGCTGACCTGGTCCGATGACACCGGCTTGGCAGCCCTGCGCAACATCGCGGCAACCTTCGAAGACAAGTACGGCTGCAAGGTCATCGCTGACCGTACCGGCAGTACCTCGGAAATGGTCGCCAAACTCAAGGCCGGCGGTGATCGTCCGCAGTACGACATCATCACCCTGGCCGGCGTCGGCGCCGAAGGTCTGGCCGCCGCCAACCTGCTGGAAAAACCCGACCTCAACCGCATTCCGAACCTGGTCGACGTACCGGAAAAATACCGCACCGGCGCCAATGGCCACGGTATCGGTTACCTGCTCTGGTGCAACAGCCTGGTTTACAGCACCCGTACCCAGAAAGAAGCCCCAACCAGCTACGCCGCCCTCTGGGACCCGGAGCTGGCGCCGAACATCTTCCTGCCGCCGCCAAACTGGACCGAGGCCATGGACCTGATCATCATCGCCGCCAAACTGGCCGGTGGTGACGAACACAACATCGAGCCTGGCTTCAAGAAGCTCGCCGAGCTGAAGGACCGTGTGGTGACCCTGGGTGAAAACCCGAACCAGATCGCCGAGCTGTTCCGTACCGGCTCCCTGGACATGGGCGGCCTGTACGCACCGGCATTCTTCCCGAAACAGATCCGCGATCCGGCCTACGGCCTGGGCGCCACGTTCGGCATGAAGGAAGGCTTCTACACCGACCTGATGCTCTCGGTCATGCCGAAGAACCGTCCGGGCGACACCGACATGGCGTACGCCTTCATCAACCACTCTCTGGACCCGCTGGTGCAGGGCAAGATGGCTGAAGACATCTACAACGGTCCGGTCAACGCCAAGGCGATCATCTCCGCCGAAGCACGCAAGAGCCCGTACATCCTCACGCCTGAGCAGATTGCCGAGAAGGCGATCATGCACGACAACGCCTTCCTGGCCACCGTGCATGACCAATGGATTCGTCGTTACACGGAAATCTTTTCTTCCTGATCGAGTGACGAACACAGGATCTTCAACCACTGAAGATCCCTGTAGGAGTGAGCCTGCTCGCGATTGCGTCGGCACATCCAGCATAGATGTGACTGACACACCGCTTTCGCGAGCAGGCTCACTCCTACAAGGGACCGGGGTGTCCTGAGGACCTGTGTTTGTCAGCTGCTTTCCATTGACGAGACCCTTGCTATGGAACACCAACCTCTGACTCATCCGGTCGCCGTCGCTCCTGTGCGCGTCAATCGGGGTGTTTCGCCGACGACGCGTGCCTGGTTTTTCCTTTCGCCGTCGATGCTGTTTCTGGGCGTATTGATCGCTGCCAGCCTGCTGGTACTGCGCATGAGCGTGGGCACCAAAGGCGCGGAATGGACCGGGTTCAGCCTGGCCAGTTACGCCCAGCTGCTGGAACCGTATTACCTCAAATCCTTGCTGCTGACCCTGCGTCTGGCTTTGATCAGCGCAGTGATTGCAGTCGTGCTGGCGATCCCGGTGGCCTACACCATGTCGCGGCTGACCTCACCGTTTGTGCGACGGATCTTCCTCGCTGCGGTGCTGCTGCCATTGCTGGTCAACCTGCTGCTGCAAAGCTACGGCTGGCTGGTGATTCTCGGCCCGGGCGGGATGCTCAACCAGGCGCTAATGGGCCTGGGCTTGATCAAGCGCCCGATCATGTTGCTCTACAACCAGAACGGCGTACTGATGGGCCTGGTGCAAACCGCATTCCCGTTGGCCGTGCTGCCGATTGCCAGCGCCATGCGCGGCGTCGCTCGTACTTATGAAGAAGCTGCCGCAACGCTGGGTGCCAGCCGTTTGCAGGTGTTCCGTCAGGTGGTGCTGCCGATGAGCATGCCGGGGATCATCACGGGCGCGACGTTGGTGTTCGCCTACAACGCCAGCAGTTTCGTGGTGCCTTTGCTGCTCGGTGGCCGACGCGTGCCGATGCTGGCCGTGATGGTCCATGACCAGATCGCCCCGCTGATGAACTGGCCTGCCGCCTCCGCTGCCGGTGTGGTGTTGATTGTCACCACGCTCGCGATCATGACTTTGTCCGAATACATCACTGGCCGTCGTCGGCGCATGCTGGAGGCTTCCCAATGAGCACCCTGATCAAGAAACGTTATGGGCTGCTGCCTGGCGAGACCGGCAAGTTTGCCGGCATCCTGTCGGGCTTCATTCTGCTGTTGGCGGTGTTGCCGATCCTGACCATGATCGTGATGTCGTTCAGCGGTGCGTCGAACCTCGACTTCCCGCCGAGCAGCTACAGCCTGCAATGGTACAAGGCCGCCTGGCACACCTTCGTGTCGCCGGATGCCAGCGATGTGCTGAGCCTCGGCAAAGCCATGACCACCAGCCTGATGGTGGCGTGCCTGACCATGGTGTTCGCAACGATTGTCGCGGTGCCGGCCGCCTATGCCCTGACCCGTTGCGAGTTCCGCGGCAAAGCCGTGGCGCTGCAACTGATGTCGCTGCCGCTGGTGTTTCCGATGGTGGTATTAGGGCTGGCGTTATTGCTGGTGTTTGACAGCCTGCCCTTTCAAATCACTACGTCGCGGCTGGTGATTGCCCACGTGATCCTGGCGCTGCCGTTCGTGGTGAAAAACTGCACCGCGGCGATGCTCTCCATCGGCAGCGAAGTCGAAGAGGCCGCGCAGATGCTCGGTGCTTCGCCGACCCGAGCGATTATCGATGTGGTGGTGCCGTTGATGAAGTCGGGGATTCTGGCGGGGATGCTGCTGGCGTTCATCGTCTCGTTCAACGAATTCACCGTGACCTACTTCCTCTACACCATCGACGTCATGACCGTGCCGATCTGGATGTACAGCCGCACCGTGTCTTCGCTCGACCCAACCGTTTTCTCGTTTGCCGTGCTGATCGTGCTGATCGACTTCGTCCTGATCTGGGCGTTGGAGAAGCTGGTTGGTGAAGGTGGCGTTTCGTTCTGATTCTTGAGGTGCAACATGACTGGTCTGATTCTGGAAAACGTCGAGAAACATTACGGCTCGGCCTGCGCGGTAAAGGATGTAAACCTGCATTTGCCTGAGGGCAAACTGGTGTGTTTTCTCGGCCCGTCGGGCTGCGGTAAAACCACGTTGCTGCGAATGATTGCAGGTCTCGAAACCCTGAGCGGCGGTGAGATTCGCCTGGACGGTGAAGACATCGGCCACACGCCGGCGCATCAACGCAATTTCGGCATGGTGTTTCAATCGCTGGCGCTGTTCCCGCACATGACGGTGGGGGAGAACATCGCCTATCCGCTGAAACTGCGTGGCGTCAGCAAGGCTGATCAGCAGGCGCGGGTGGTGGAGTTGCTGGAACTGATCCAGCTGAGCGAGATGATTGATCGTCCCGTGGCGAAGCTGTCTGGTGGCCAACGTCAGCGCGTGGCGATTGCCCGTGCGATTGCTTCGCGACCAAAAATCCTGCTGCTGGATGAGCCGTTGTCGGCGCTGGACGCCAAGCTGCGTGAGTCGATGCAGGTGGAAATCCGTCAGCTGCAACAACGCTTGAACATCACCACCATCATGGTGACCCACGACCAGCGTGAAGCCATGACCATGGCGGATATCGTCGTGGTATTGGGTGAGCATCGGGTGCAGCAAGTGGGCACGCCGATTGAGATTTATCGTCACCCGGCCAATGAATTTGTCGCGGACTTTATCGGCTCGGGGAATATTTTCCCTGCCACCGCACTGGGCAACGGGAAGGTTGGTTTGCCGGGTGGCGATGCACTGGAAGTGCCGATCTGCAGCAGCATTGTGGTGGGTGAGAAGGTGAAGATGCTGATTCGCCCGGAAGACTTGCAACTGTCGCATCCACAGGCGACGGCGGGTAATCGGTTGCTCGGTAAGGTGACGTTCGTGCGTGACATTGGCGCGACGATTGAGACGACCGTGGAGTGTTCCGGGGTTTCGTTTACTGCGTTGAGCACGCCGTGTCAGGGGTTTGGGTTGAGCATTGGCAATCCGGTGTCGGTGACGTTGCCGGCTGAGGCTTGTCGCGTACTCGGCGCCTGAGTTCCTGCCGTTAGATCCACCCCTCACCCCAACCCTCTCCCCAAAGGGGCGAGGGGGAAAGGGAGCCGATCTCCACGCTTTTCAAAGCCTGAGTTCGACTCGATATTTCAGGTCGATGTCACTCGACAGAACAACGCCGTCGGCCCCCTCTCCCCTCTGGGGAGAGGGCTGGGGTGAGGGGTGGATTTTGACGGCAATACACAACCTCAAACCGTCAACCGCAACCGCGCCAAATCCCGCAACGGCGGAGCCCCAAACAATCGGCTGTATTCCCGGCTGAATTGCGAGGGGCTTTCATACCCCACCCGATACCCCGCTGCCGAAGCCTCCAAGCCTTCCGCCAGCATCAACCGCCGCGCTTCTTGCAGGCGCAGTTGCTTCTGATACTGCAACGGACTCATCGCCGTCATCGCCTTGAAGCGGTGATGCAACGTCGACACACTCAGGTTCACTTCCTTCGCCAGATCATCGATGCGCAGCGGCTGTTCATAGTTGCCGTTGAGCCATTTGATCGCCTGGCTGATGCGATGGCTCTGGCTGTTGGCGATTGCGATTTCGTACAGCCGATAACCCTGCTGGCTGCGCAACAACCGATAAAGAATCTCCCGGCGAATCAGCGGTGCGAGCATGGCGATGTCTTTCGGCGCATCCAGCAAACGCGCCAGGCGCAACACTGCGTCGAGCATCGCGGTGTCGATCCGTTCGACATACAAGCCGCGTCCCGTTGGCCGGGTCGGCACACCGAGAGGACCGGCATCGGCAATCAGCGCGGTGATTTCCGCCGGATCAATGTCCAGCCGCACCGCGAGGATCGGTTCTTCAGACGTGACATTCACCACACGTCCGCTCAATGGCATCGAGACCGACACCACCAGGTAATTCAGCGGATCGTAATTGAAGTATTCATCGGCCAGCCTGACCTCTTTACGGCCCTGCGCCATGATGCACAGCGCCGGTTGCGCCAGCACCGGGGCAAAGTCATGGGACTTGCTGTGTTTGGACATGAACAGGGAGCCGATGGCAGTCGCATAATTGCCATCCTCCGTGGTGTTACGACGGATGATGGCGGCCAGTTCCGCCCGCTGTTTCTCCATGTCGGCGTCCAGCGGGGCTTGAAAATGATCGAGCGACGACATGCTAGGCATCCTCGGCAAGGCGTTGGTAATGAGCTGAGCTTAAATTTGTGCAAGGCAAAGCGGTAGACACATCCTGCCTCAAGCTTGCCTGATTCTGCATAGCGTGAATTAACGGTGCCTCTATGACAGGCCAACCCAAGGAAAACTTGCTTGAAAGCCCTGTTTCATTGGCACGAAAGCTTTAACAGGTTGTTACAGGTTTTTCGAGAAGCTGCGCAGGATTGTGCAATAAGCCGGCAGGAATCGACTAACCGCGCTTCTACCGGCGCGCTTAACCTTGGATCCTGTCGCAGCCCGTCCCACGGCTGCCACTCGAGTACCTGGGAGGGTTGAACATGTCTACGCAGATCCCCGTCAGTCATATGGCCTTTGTCCGCGCCCGCGCCGGGCGTTCGGCGGAGCTCGGTGCACGCCTGAGCGCCTTGATCGAGCCGTCCCGCAACGCACCGGGTTGCCTGAATTTTGCCCTGCAACATTCGCAGTGCGATCCGGAGTTGTGGCTGGTGTCCGGTTTCTGGATGAACCAGCAGGCCATGACTGCTTATTTCAGCATCCCGGCCATGCAGATTTTTGCCGGGTTAGTGCAGGACCAGGTGGTCAACAGCCTGGATTTTCATACCTTCAAGGACGTATCGGCCGCCCAAGCGCAGGGGCAGTCCCAGTCGTGGGTACACAAAATGGCGGGTTGAGGGTTTAATGGCTCAATTCTCCATTCAGCCAGGATCCACGACATGGCACGCAAAGCCTTTGAAACCTTCGAAGCCGTATCTGCCGTAGTACCCCGCGAGGGCGGTTATAACGCCGCAATCGCCACCAAAGCCATCGGTGGTTCGGGTGCACCGCGCTTTCACAAGTTGCTCGAAGAACAGACCTTCAAAACAGCCCGCGAGGCCGATGAAGCCGCCGCGCTGCAGTTGACACACCTCAAAGACGTCAGCGAAGACGGCGACCTGATCTGGTAATTACTTGACCGCCCCCGGGCGATACATCTTGAACAATGCCTCAGGCCCCAGCTGGAAATAATCCGCTGGCCCGCCGCCGCGCAGAATCGGTTCTGCCGCGGCGGTGTCGTACACCCCATCCTTCAATAGCCACTTGGCGATATGCACGGCGACCACTTCGCCGAGAATCAGCCAGCTCGGCACCACGTTGCCGTCGGCTCGCTGCAACTGAATGATCTGCGTGACCTTGCACTCGAAGGACACCGGGCTTTCGGCGACGCGCGGTACCTGAATGACTTTCGACGCTGCCGGCGTCAGCCCGGACAGTTCGAACTCGTTGACCTCAGGCGGGACCATGGCAGAGCACTGGTTCATCTGCTCGGCCAGCGGACGGGTCGCCAGGTTCCAGGCGAATTCGCCGGTTCGCTCGATATTATTCAGGCTGTCTTTGCGCCCGACACTGGAAAAACCAATGATCGGCGGAATGTAGTTGAACGCATTGAAGAAGCTGTAGGGCGCGAGATTCAGGCGGCCATCGGCATCCTGAGAGGAAATCCAGCCAATGGGACGCGGGCCGACGATGGCATTGAACGGGTCATGCGGCAGGCCGTGGCCGTTGGCGGGTTCGTAGAAATGGATGTCGTCGGGCATGGAGGGGATTCCTGAGCGCTGGGGAGTCGGTCATGGTGCTAGGACCCGCGGCATATTTCCAGCCCAACCTCCCACAGTTTTTTTATAAAACAAAAGGGGCAGACCTTGGCCAGGTCTGCCCCTTTATTGTGTCGCAGGCGACTACTCAGTCCGTCTCGATCCGCGAATGTTTGCGGGTGTCTTTCATGGTCACGTAGACCAGCAACGACACGGCAATACACGCGGTGACATACCAGTAGTAACCGGTTTCCATACCAATGCTCTTGAACCACAGTGCGATGTATTCAGCGGTGCCGCCGAAGATCGACACAGTCAGCGCGTACGGCAGGCCGACGCCCAGCGCGCGGATTTCGGTCGGGAACAGTTCGGCTTTGACCACCGCGTTGATCGAGGTGTAGCCGCTGACGATGATCAGCGCCGCCATGATCAGGAAGAACGCGCCCCACCAGGTCTGCACGGTGTGCAGGGTGGTCAGGATCGGCACGGTGAACAGCGTCCCGAGAATACCGAAGGCAATCAGGATTGGCCGGCGACCGACTTTATCCGAGAGCCCGCCAATGATCGGTTGCAGGCACATGAACAGAAACAGCGTGGCGGCCGAAATAGTGGTGGAGTCGGAGATGCTCATGCCGACGGTGTTCACCAGGTATTTCTGCATGTACGTGGTGTAGGTGTAGAACGCCAGGGTGCCGCCCATGGTCAGGCCGACCACGGTCATCAGTTCTTTCGGATGGCGCATCAAGGTGCGCATCGCGCTTTCCTTGGCCTTCTCTTTCTTGGTGAACGACTCGGTTTCTTCCATGCCACGACGCAAGTACAGCGCGACCACGGCACACAGCGCGCCGATGGCGAACGGGATGCGCCAGCCCCAGGCGTACAGCTGCTCGGTGGTCAGGGTCTGTTGCAGCACGATCAGCACGGCCAACGCGATGAGCTGACCGGAGATCAGGGTCACGTACTGGAAGCTGGAGTAGAAACCGCGACGATCCTTGGTCGCCATCTCGCTGAGGTACGTTGCCGAGGTGCCGTACTCGCCACCGACCGACAAACCTTGCAGCAGGCGGGCGAAAATCAGCAGGATCGGTGCGCCGATGCCGATGGTTTCATAACCCGGGCTCAGGGCAATCAGCAGCGAGCCGAAACACATCAGATACACCGAAGCCATCAGTGCTTTCTTGCGACCGGCCTTGTCGGCGTAGAGGCCCATCAACCAGCCACCGATCGGGCGCATCAGGAAGCCCACGGCGAAAATCGCGGCGGTGTTCAGTAGTTGTGCGGTGGTGTCGCCTTTCGGGAAAAAGGCCTTGGCGAAGTACAGGGAGAAGGCGGCGTAGACGTACCAGTCGTACCACTCGACCATGTTGCCGACAGAGCCGCTGAAGATCGATTTGATGCGACTGGCAGTGGTTCTTTCTTTGGCAGGCGAAGCTGCCGACCCAAGAGGCAGGGTTTGTGAGTTATCCATGACGGATCCTTCATTTAATTGTTTTTGTGGAGCGCGTTGAAACGCAGCCTGCTTGGGCTATAGCAGGAGATGTGCCAAGGGGAGGAGGGCCGGTTTAGAGGGGTTGCGGGGAATTGGTGAGCGGAATTCCGCTTATGCTGGATGGTGTGTAAGCGGTTTTTCGCTTAGCTGACATGGAATTGCTTTGCGTGGGCCGGCCTCATCGCGAGCAGGCTCACTCCTACAGGGGGGCGGTGTACACGGTTCAAATGTCGGAGTGAGCCTGCTCGCGATGGGGCCGTCGATGCCCACAAAAATCAGTTGTCAGTAAGGAACATCTCCCGACTCAACCCATGCCGCTGCATCTTTTCATTGAACGTACGACGCGGCAGTTGCAGCTCTTCAAGCACCGCTTTCACATCGCCCTTATGCCGGGTCAACGCCGCGCGCAGACAATGCGCTTCAAACGCTTCCTGCTGCGCTGCCAGCGATTGCCCAGGATCAATCCCCACGGGTTCCGGCTCGCCCAGTCCCAACACTTGTCGCTCAGCAACGTTCGCCAATTCGCGCACATTGCCCGGCCAGTCGTGGCTCAGCAGGTGGCTCAACTGCGGGCCGCTCAGCGGTGGAAAAGTGCGCCCCAAACGCTCGGCGGCATTGTGCGCAAACGACTCGAACAACAGTGGAATGTCTTCACGCCGCTCGCGCAACGGTGGCAGCCGCAACTCGGCCACGTTCAATCGATAGGCCAGGTCCTCGCGAAAGCGTCCGGCCCGGGCCTCGTCGAGCAAATCGGGTTTGGTCGCGGCGATGATCCGCAAATCCACGCGGATGCTCTGATTGGAGCCTAGCCGCTCCAGCTTCTGCTCCTGCAACACCCGCAGCAATTTCACCTGCTGGGCCAATGGCATGCTTTCGATTTCATCGAGAAACAGCGTGCCGCCATCGGCGTATTCGAGCTTGCCGATGCGTTTGCCCGAGGCGCCGGTGAACGCGCCGCTCTCGTGACCAAACAGCTCGGCCTCGAACAACTGCTCGGGGATCGCCGCACAGTTCAATGCGACAAAGGGTTTGTCGGCACGTGGACCGAAGTCGTGCAGGCAACGGGCAACCAACTCCTTGCCGCTGCCGGTTTCACCGCGAATCAACACATTGACCGGCAACGTCGCCAGGTCCAGCACTTGCCGACGTAGCGTCTGCAAACCACGGGACACGCCCAGCAACGTCGCATCGAGTTTGGCGCGGTTGTCTGCCTGCTCGTGCAGGGCGCGGTTTTCCAGCACCAGCCGCCGCTTGTCCAGCGCACGGCGCAGACTGCCGAGCAGGGTTTCGGGGCTGAAGGGTTTTTCAAGGAAGTCGTAGGCGCCATCGCGCATCGCTTCGACCGCCATCGGCACATCGCCATGGCCGGTCAGCAGAATCACCGGTAAGTCGGCGTCGCGCCGCTGAACCTCGGCCAGCAGTTCCAGGCCGGTCATGCCAGGCATGCGCACGTCGCTGAGGATCACCCCGGGGAAATGCTTCGGTAGCTGCGCCAGGCACTCATCGGCGCGGCTGAACAATTGCACCTCGAACCCCGACAGGCTCAGCCATTGTTCAACGGCACTGCGAATACTGCTTTCGTCGTCGACCACCATCACTGAATTCAGCATGAGCCAGGGGCCTCCAGGTCGATGGGCAAGGTCACGGTGAACACCGCGCCGTTTGCATGATTGTCGGCGCTCAGGCGTCCGCCCGATTCGTGAACGATGGCAAAGGATACGGCCAGCCCGAGGCCCAAGCCATCACCCACCGGTTTAGTGGTGAAGAACGGATCAAACACGTTGGCCAAGTGCTCTTCGGCAATGCCGCCACCATTGTCAGCCACCGTCACACGCCAGAGTTGTTCGTCGGCTTCGATACGGATTTCCAGGCGTTTGCAGGGTTTGTCCTGCATGGCGTCCAGGGCATTGCGCAGCAAATTGATCAGCACCTGTTCCAGGCGAATCGCATCGCCACGCACCCACGCCGGGCGCGTCAGGTGCAGCACCGTGCTGACCTGTTCATCGCGCAACCGAGTGTCGAGCAGCTGCAACGATTGGTCGACCACCGCTGCCAGGTCCAGGCGTTCGCGTAAACCGCTGGGGCTTTTGCGGGCGAAGGTTTTCAGGTGACCGGTGAGGGCGGCCATGCGTGTCAGCATGTCATCCACCGGTTTGAGCGCCTTGTAAGCATCGTCGACCCGACCGTGATCGAGCAGCAGCCTCAGCGTCGCAAGCTGCATGCGCTGGGCGGTCAGGGGCTGGTTGATTTCATGGGCCAACGCGGCAGACATCTGGCCGAGCGCGGCGAGTTTGGCCGATTGCACCAGACCGTCCTGAGCGGTGCGCAGGTCGCGAGTGCGCTCTTCCACCAGTTGTTCGAGCTCTTCGCGACTGCGCTGGCGCAGCTTGGCCAGACGCCAGCGCTGATTGAGGAACAGCAACAGAAACACCACGGCCAGCCACAACCCGGCGGCGGCGAGCCCGGCGTTGCGGCTGTCTTCGAATGCGATTTGCGGGCGGCGCAGCAGGTGCAACGTCCAGCCTTCAGTGCTCAGCGGCAGCGATTCCCACAGGTAATTCGCCGTGCCGTCCGGACCCACGACCCGCGTCAGATCACTGTTGTCGTCGAAGCGCCGCACCGATTGATACTCGAGCGGTGTCAGCGGTTGTTTATCGTATTGGCGGGTGACCTTGAGTTCGGCGTGATCGCTGTCACTCAGCGGTTTCAACAGGCGATAGCGCCAGCCCGGCTGGTTGGCGATGAAGATAATCCCTCGTGCATCGCTGACCAGCAGCGTGTCGCTGCCCTGACGCCACTCGCGCTCCAGCTCCGGAAATTCGAGTTTCACCACCATGGCGCCGAGGAACTGGCCGTCGTCACCGGTGACCGCGCTGGACAGGAAGTAACCGGGAATCCCGCTGGTCACGCCCACTGCGTAAAAACGCCCGGTGCCCTGGGTGCGTGTCTCGCTGAAGTAGGGGCGAAAGCCATAGTTGTGACCGACGTAACTGCTGGGCAAACGCCAATTGCTGGCGGCTACGGCCAGACCGGTGTGATCCAGTAATTCGAGGGTCGAGGATTGCGCCGCGCCGTTGATCTTTTCCAGTTTGCGGTTCAGGGCGTCCTGTTGTTCAGTCGATACCGAACCCTTGAGGGCTGCGCGTAACTCCGGGTCCAGCGCGAGCACGGCGGGCAGGGCGCGGTAGCGATCGATCAGGGTGTGCAGGGAATTGGCATAAAGCGCCAATTGCTGATTGGCACGGGCGGCGTCTTCGACCAGCGCCTGGCGCTCGGTGTGACGCATGGCGAGCCCTGCTGCTAGCGCGGCACCGGCGACGATCAGCAAGGTATAAAGCGTCAAACGCAACGTACGGGAAGTCGGCAGCATGCTTGTCGCAAACGCATAAAAGGTCGGGGCCGGCACCATAACATGGAGTGACGGCGGCCAATCGGTTTTTGCCGGGCACGTCAGGCGGCGTGCTTTTCAATGAGGTGCTGCGAGACTCTGCCCGCCAGGTTTCTGGCCTGTTTGATGCCGCTTCTTGCAACTTTCATTCACCGTGAGCGAGGGCGTACGCCAATAGACAGAACTATCCATTATTCCACCAGTTGACCAACCTGGAGCGACTTGCGGGGGCCGGATGAGCTTGCCGTCTTAAAAACTGATTATCCGTGGTACCCATCTCTTTGTAGGCGGCGATCACTCCTCGAGCGTGTTTTATGTCGGCAAGGACGGCGCTGGTTTGCTGGCGCAAGGCTGACCGGTTAATCGGTGCCGAGTTTTCTCCGGATGCCATGTTGTTGGCATTGGGAAGGAAGACAACGTCGGTTCCCAATGCATCGAAGGCCGCTTCGCTCCAGGCCGAACGCTGCTCAATAGCCGTTTTCCAATCGCTGAGCATTGTTTCGATTTTGCCGATCTTGACCGGATCGAGCCGGTTCTTGATGTCTTCGGCTTCTATGGCGCGAGCAAACATATTGAGAGCGCCCGGGATTATCGATATCCATGAGGCCATCACCCTGTTCATCATAAATTCAGGGTTGAGGACTGCGTTGAGCGCCGGGTTGATCAGCTCACTCTTTACGTCTTTCCAGCTGTTGATTTCGTTAACGGCATCAGGGATGCCTAACTGGCGATCAATCGCAGCAACGGACATATTCGAGGTTTGCGGAATAAGTGGGCCAAACCAACTATTGCTGGTCGTTATCGGGGCTGCCATCGCGCCGCCCACATCCCCACCTGCGTTACCGCCGATCAGCGAGTTCGGATCCGTGAACTGGATGGTATGAGGGGCATTTGGCAGAACAGCGCCCGCTATCCCACTACCTTTAAGGCCACCCTCATAGCCAGCGATTCCCCCTGCTACCTCGCCCGCCATATTCGCTGCCAGACTTCGTATGGGGCTCTTCTGCTGGATGATGTTGTGGAGTTGCCCCAGTGTCTGCTCGGCATGTCCACCGACGGCAGAAATAAACCCCGAATAAAGCATGATCACGCTTTCGGCTTTGGTTTTCCCGTCAGGATCCACATAGCGCATCGGGTTGTTCTGCACGTATGCATACCTGTTCAGTCCGTCAGCCTGCGACGGATCGGCACTGACCCAACGCTGCAACCACGGTGCGAAATAACGCGCACCGTAGTAATACAACCCACTGTCATCCATTTCCTTGCCCGAATAGCGGATGGTTTTGTAGTCGACGTCCACCTCACTTCCCCGCGCATACCAGGCGGTGGCGCCGAACGGGTAATAACCTTCCTCACTGATCACTTGCGCCTGTTGGTCGAGTTCCAGCGTGCTGGAACCCAAATGGTCATTGAGGCTGTAGCGCAATTGATCGGCGGAAATTTTTGCGGGTTTGCCGCTGACCCAGTGCAGGCAACGCACGCTGCCGTGTCCGCTGGGCAGAGTGATGACGTGCAGTTCCTCGCCGTTGTCGCGGGTGCGGATTTCCAGCCCCGGCAGGTAGATCACCTCCTGAAAGTGGGTCAGTGACGGCGTGTGGGTTTCATGCCGTTTGTACACGCGCATGCCCTGGCTGTAGCGGTAGAACTCTTCGTCGTTGGGGCCGTTGGCGCGTTTGACCAGCGTCACCGATTCCAGTTGATCCAGGTTGTTCCACCGCAAGGCTTTTCCCGGTTGCAAGTCCAGGAGGTTGCCGTGGCGGTCAAACAACTCAGGAAAATCGGGTACAGGATCCCCCTCTTTCCAGCGCACACCGCGATTGCTGGTGAGGTCGATGCGCATCTCGCGGGTATGTGAGGCACCCGCCCGCACATGACGCAGCTTGATCAGGTTGCCGCCGCGATCGTATTCATAGTCTTGTTGGTAGTTGAGCCGATTGCCGGGGTCGCCGGGCAGGGGCCGGCCCGGAATATCCGAGGGCGGGGCATCGTCGTATCCACTGGCGCTGGTCAGCCGGTACAGCGAGTCATAGGTGAAGTCGCGGTGGCCGTCGATGAGCTGGTTGGCGAAGTAAATCGGTTTGAACGCGAGGTCTTCGATGCGGGTGATGTTGCCGACGCGGTCGTAGAGATATTCGAAATTTTGCAGCGTCGGCTCGGCGTTTTTTTGCGCGTGCTGCGTGGACAGGCGGCCATCGGCCGGGTCGTAGGTCCAGCTGCTGACTACGTCATTGCCGGCGCGTTGTTCGATGATCTGACTGGCAGCGTTGTACTGCGCGTCTTTCAAAACCGGCTGCCAGTTCGAGCTGCCTTTTATCCGCAGCTGAACCTGCTTGAGCTGCCCGGCGACGTCGTAACGCGACTGTTGCTGGTGATCGCCGGCATCGGTCTGGCTCAACAGCTTGCCGAGCGGGCTGTAACTTTGGCTGCTGCGGTGTGGCTTGTTCTCGACCTGGGTTCGGGTTTCGCGCAGTGGCTGTCCCAGCAGGCTGTAGCTGTCGAGACTCAAGGTGCCGGAGCGGTCGAGGTGTTCGGTCAACTGACCGCGCCGGTTGCGGGCGGGGTCGGCGGAGGCATCGGCATAGGTAAAGGTTTCGACGTTTGGCTCAGCGTTTTCCTCGATGGCGAGCGGGCGCAACAGAGGGTCGTAGGTGGTGCGCCAATGACTGCCACGCTGGTCCCAACGCTCCAACACTTCCCCGGCCAAGCCTGGCAGGCTCAAGCGCCAGCCGGCGTCGACGGAATCTACCTTCAACGGCTCGCCGGACAGGCGGTAGACGGTGGCCAGGTTGGGGACGACACCGAACAGTCGCGGGTCCCATTGTTCGAGCAGTCGCCCGGCGGCGTCATGTCGCTGGCGGGAGATCAGGGTTTCCAGCGACCCGCCATCGACCTTGCGCAAGTAGGAAACCTGGCGAATCGGCAAGCCCCGACTATCAATGACCGTCAGGTTCGGGGTGCGCCAATGGACCCCGGTCGTCATGGCTTGCCTGCCTTCAACTCACTTTCAGGCGGCGCGACGTAGGTGTCATTAAAGTCCAGGCTGGTGGTGTACCAGGGGTGGATGATCTCGAGCGCGACATCTCCTTTGGCGTTGATGACTTTTTTCTGGCGACCCAGGACGTCGTAAAAGTTCTGATCGTGATGGCCAGACTCACGGAAGGAATGGTCATTGATATAGCGGTGCCCATTGGCGAAGTAAGGGCGAAATACCCGAACAGCCAGGCCTTTGTTGTTGTATTCCACGCGTTCGCTGACGCGCCAGCGCGGGTCGGCGTGCGCGACCTTTGGCTTGCCGTCTTCAATCACCAGCTCACCGTTTTCCACCACAAACGCCAGGCCGGGTTCGACCAGTTGCTTGATCTGCAGTGGCCGGCCGAAGCCATCCACGAAAGCTTTAACGATCTGGATTTGCTGCAGCTCATCATCCCAATAGCGGTCAGCGGTGAGGACAACGCTGTGCACCGGTTCGCGATGAGCGGCGTGGATCAGGTCGAGTAGCGTTTGCTCCGGCTCGCTCAGGGAGGTGAGTCGGGCCAGGCGACGTCGGGCGCTGGCGCGAATGTGCAGGCTGGGTAACACGTCACCTTGCGCAATCCAGGTGGCCAGCCAGTCAGGTGTCTGCCTGACGGAATGGGGGAGTTCGCCCATCCAGCTGAACAGGTCCTTGCGCAATACACTGGCCGCTTTTTGCAGGGCGCCTTTGGGATTTTCGATGGCAGGGTCCGGACGATGGTCCGCAGGACGTTCGTGTTCGTCGAGGGGGCGAAACCCCATTTCTTCGCCGTCTTCAGTGCCATGAAAACTGATGGCAAGGGGTTGTCCGGACGGCTCGTAAAGGGCCTCCTCGACATTGTCATTGGCATCGATGCTGCGCTTGAGTTGCAGCGCGTGATAGTCATATTCGAAACGGGCTTCGCACCCGTCCGGCTGCGTGATGCTTTTCGGCAGCAGACAGTAGGCGTCGTAGCAGGCTGTCGTGATGCCGTAACTGGGCGTTTCGTTGTACTCCATCACTTTGTAAAAACTATCGAGCTTGCCGTACTTGGCAAAACCATACCGGGACGACCATAGGTTTCTTTCCTGGTCCTCTTTTTTGTCTGCCTCCTCGTCTACCCCCAGCACCAGAGGCATGGCCGAATAGCCGATTTTTGCCAGTTCGTCCCGAATAACGAGCGACGGCACCGTGTCGTAGGCTTGCAGTGCTGTCTTGTCCAGTTGGGCAATTTCCAGCGGTGCCCGCAGTGCCTCGAAATCGGCCTTGCCGTCGGCAAGCACTGTCCGGTCGTCAGTCTTGAAGTAGCGATTTACCGACTGCGTGGTCAGCAGCCGCTTAGCGGCCCATTCGGGCGAGGCGTACAGCTTGTTCAACCCTTCATAGGAAATGTCTGCGGGGGCGAGCCCCCCGGAAGCTGGCTTCTTGGGCAGTACCAATGCATTGCCACGTTGCAGATAAGGCAGGCCCAGTCGCCAGCCTTGCAGACTCTCTTTCAGGTGAATGAATGTGGCGCGGGATTCACTCAAGTAGTAGGACTGTTGGGCCGGGTCGTGGGCATCCGACCACCATGTTCTTTCGTCGGGATCTTCGAAGGGGTTTTCTATCTCGGTGTTGGTCCTTCGCCGTGCGTAACTGACGGTGATGGAATGGTTGGGCAGACCGCACTCGTCATGGCTCAACGAGATTTCATGACGGCACAGCGGGTCATTCTCGAAGCGTTCGTACTGATAGCTGATCTTCTCCAGTTGCAAGGGCAGCATGATCGGGTGTTCGTCGTGGTCTCCCTTTTTGCGCAGTTCGCGGACCTTGTAACGACTTTCCTCCACGGCGAAAGGCACCGCTGTGCCCAAGTCATCGTCGGCGGCGTAGGTTTCTACGCGCAACACCGAACCTGCGAGGGCGCGGGCGATTTCATGGGTGGTGGCTTCGTCGGCGGGTGGGACGGGATCATCAAAATGGTCGTTGCGGTGATACTGGCAAAACAACGTGGGCTTCAAGGCAAGGGCGTCGGGATCACGATCAAAATAGCCATCGCGTGGCAGGTCGATCAGCCGTCCGGTATGGAACCAGGTGCAGACCAGCGCCGGGGCGGTAAAGCCGATGTCATCTCCACTGGCGCCGGTTTCGCTGTCGGTCTGGCGCAGCAGCCCGAAGCCGCGAAACTCGCGGTTCCGGCCATCGTAGTAACCCTGCGAATACTGGAAAAACTGGTTCAGGTGGTTGCCAGTGATTTCGTCGAGCTGACGTTGTTGCTTGACCACGGGCACCGGGAACGGCAAGTAGCAAATCGGCAAACGCTTGAACTTGAGAATCCGATCCTTTTCATCCAGCCATTCCTGCGCGGAACTGCGATACACCACCTGCGTACTGCAGCCCATGTTGTTGTTACTGGCGACCAGCATGTAAGGCTTGGCGCTGACGAAATCGTAGCGCCAGTGCCGCGGCTTCATGTGCGGCACGGTCAGGATCAGGCTCGCGCAACCCAGGCCTTGCAGGTCGGCGAGGGTGACCTGGCACAGGTTGTCGTAGCGAATGCCGTCGGGCCAGGGGACCGTGACGGGGATCTGCTCCAGACCATTGCCGCCACGATTGAAATAGATCTCGAAACAGTCGGACTTCAGGTAAATCAGTGCCGGTGCACCGGAGCCGTCGAGGTCGGCAATCCGCACCCGCGCCGCGTCGAATGTCGCGTAGTCGAAGGGCAGGGCACTCATGACAAAACCCTCGCCGAAACGACCGTGGCCGAGGTTCGGCCAGCATTTGATTTCGTCGTGCCGGATGCGGCACAGCTCGCTCATGTCGCTGCCCAGCAAGTTGCCCAGCATCACCAGTTCGCTGCGTGAGTTGCTGAACAGCGGCAGGCGATCGGTGTCCGGTTTGTGCTCGACCTCCTGGCCCGGCGCGAAACCTTCCTCACGCCGATTGGCGTACAGGCGCACGCTTCGCGGGCCGATCAGCGCCATCGAGCTGAGCCCGTCGCCCATCAAATCGCCAGACTGTGAAAGCGTGTGGAAGAACTCCACCGGGAACGCCGTAAAGGGAATGAACCCCGACCAGCTGCGATCGGGGTTGAGGGTGTGGAAACCGCTCATGCCGGGTGAGGCGAGGATCCAGTCGAGCCGACCGTCGCCAGTCAGATCGGTCAACGCCTGATAAGTCGGTTGATTGCGATCGGCCACAGGAATTCGGGACAGTTCTGTCCATGGACCGTAGTGGATGTCATCGGCCCCCGTCAGCGCGCGCAAGGGTTCGCGGTAGTACCAGCTCTGGTCGTAACGACAGATAAATCCGGGCACACCTTCACCGAACAGATCGACGCATTGGTGGTGCGCGCCGTCCTCGATGCCGGGCATGTTTTCGAAGGGGAAAAACGGGCTCGACTGCTTATTGAGTTCGAAGCGTGAATAGTCGAATTCCACCGGTGGCATGTTTTCCACGGCACCGCTGGCGTCGTACGCCTGATAGTGCGCTGCTGTGAGTTGGGTGTAGGACAGTGAAGTTGTTTGGTATTGCAGCAGCAATCGACGAACCAGCGCTGGTTTTGGGCCCAACTGCTTGGGGAAATGGTGAAACATCAGAACCTGATGGCACAGGCGTCGGGTGCCCAGTTCGAAGCCATAGTTGTAGCTGTGGAAGGGGTCGCTGCGCAGTTGCCACTCACCATAACCCTCGCCGGGTGCATCGAACGGCGGTCCGTAGAGCGGTTTCTTTTCCAGGTCGAGGGTGCGTTCGCCGTAGTCGAACACCAGGTGGAAATGCCACGAAGGCGGTGCCAGCTTCAGTACGTTCCAGCCATACAAGTGGCTGCTTGCCTCAAAATTGCCATAAAGCACACGCTGCAAGTAACGCTGCGTGCTGTAGTCATGTGCATCGTCTGGATCATGAGATTCTTCTGCCTTGTATTCGAAGCAAATGTGCTCGCCATGGGCGTTCATGCTTTCCTGCAGAAGCCAAGCGCCCACCCGGTCTTCAGCCTGAGGGGCTGCCCGACGGGATGCTTCGGTTTTGCCATAAAGATGCAGGCTGCCGTCCGCACCATGCACCAGCCAGAATCCTTGAGGGGTGACGTCAGAACGCCACAGCTCGATCAGATCGAACGAACTCTCGACCCGTGGCCAGTAGCGCACAACGCGGTGCTCACCAATGGGGAGCTTGCGGTATTGAGTCTCGATTCTGGACTTTGGCTTGCCTTCGTCATCCAGCTCGGGCATCAACTCCTCGCCACCGGGGCCGACCATGATGTCCGTGGCAAGGTAATCGGGCACGCCGTTGCGGGTCCGGCGAGTGATGGCACTGATGCCCAAACCCCAGCCAAAGCCAAACGTACCGTTACCGCCCTGGCTGTCATAGCTCAGCGCCATGGCGGGGTCGAAACCGCGCCCTGCTGAAAGGGGTAGCGGCAACTCGAACGAGGCACTGCCCGTTACGCCGACCGAACCCCAGCTTTTGCCAATCGTGGCAATCGAAGCACTCTTGGCGATGGAGGGTTCAGTAATGCTCAGGGAGGCTTGGTCTTCCATGGGGCTGATCCTGGAGTTGCGTGATGAAGCAACGCTAACAAGATCAAGGTGCTGCGTGACCTGTCAGATGTGACAGGTAAGGCCGATATTTTTAGAACGAATAAGGTGGACGGCACGGCGCTTTATCGCGAATGGTAAAACCGTTGCCAAAAAAAACGGCCGGGTCATCTATAAGACGACCCGGCCGTAGTGGCAGGCTGAAGCGCTTACTGCACTTCCACCGCCAGGCTGTCACTGATCTTTTTCTGCCAGATGGCAGGACCGGTGATGTGTACCGACTCACCCTTGCTGTCGACTGCAACAGTCACAGGCATGTCTTTCACGTCGAACTCGTAGATCGCTTCCATGCCCAGTTCGGCGAAAGCCACCACGCGGGATTTCTTGATGGCTTGTGCCACCAGGTAAGCCGCGCCGCCGACTGCCATCAGGTAAACGGCTTTGTGGTCCTTGATCGCTTCGATTGCGGTCGGGCCGCGCTCGGATTTGCCGATCATGCCCAACAGGCCGGTTTGCTCGAGGATCTGACGGGTGAACTTGTCCATCCGCGTTGCGGTAGTCGGGCCAGCAGGGCCCACCACTTCTTCGCGCACCGGATCAACCGGGCCGACGTAGTAGATGAAGCGACCTTTGAGGTCCACTGGCAGGGTTTCACCCTTGTTCAGCATCTCGACCATGCGCTTGTGCGCGGCGTCGCGACCGGTGAGCATCTTGCCGTTGAGCAGGACGGTTTCGCCCGGCTTCCAGCTCTGCACTTCTTCCGGGGTCAAGGTGTCGAGGTTGACGCGACGAGCCGACGGGCCAGCTTCCCAGACGATTTCCGGGTAGGCGTCCAACGGTGGCGCTTCCAGCGAGGCCGGGCCGGAACCGTCGAGCACGAAGTGCGCGTGACGGGTGGCGGCGCAGTTCGGGATCATGCACACCGGCAACGAAGCGGCGTGGGTCGGGTAATCCATGATCTTCACGTCGAGCACGGTGGTCAGGCCACCCAGGCCCTGAGCGCCGATGCCCAGTTGGTTGACCTTCTCGAACAGCTCCAGACGCATCTCTTCGATACGATTCTGCGGGCCGCGTGCTTTCAGCTCGTGAATGTCGATGGATTCCATCAACACTTCCTTGGCCATCACGGCGGCTTTCTCGGCGGTGCCGCCGATGCCGATGCCGAGCATGCCCGGTGGGCACCAGCCGGCGCCCATGGTCGGAACGGTTTTCAAAACCCAGTCGACGATCGAGTCAGACGGGTTGAGCATGGCCATTTTCGACTTGTTCTCGGAACCGCCGCCCTTGGCCGCCACGTCCACTTCCACGGTGTTACCCGGAACGATGGAGTAGTGGATAACGGCCGGTGTGTTGTCCTTGGTGTTTTTACGAGCGCCCGCCGGGTCGGCGAGGATCGAGGCACGCAGGACGTTTTCCGGCAGGTTGTAAGCCCGGCGCACGCCTTCGTTGATCATGTCGTCCAGGCCCATGGTGGCGCCATCCCAACGTACGTCCATGCCCACGCGAACGAAGACGGTAACGATGCCGGTGTCCTGGCAGATCGGGCGGTGGCCGGTGGCGCACATCCGCGAGTTGATCAGGATTTGCGCGATGGAGTCACGGGCCGCTGGCGATTCTTCGCGCAGGTAGGCTTCGTGCATCGCCTGGATGAAGTCAACGGGGTGGTAATAGGAAATGAACTGCAGGGCGTCGGCAACGCTCTGAATCAGGTCGTCTTGCTTGATCACGGTCATGAGTCGCGCTCCTCTAAAAGACGGGAACATTCAATAAGGTGCTTGCAGCTTGGGTGCATCGGTCGGTTGCAAGCACCTTTACAAGGCACGCCGGGGCTGCTGGCGCGACGCTAAAAAGGCGCGGCAGTATAACGCGCCTCGGTTCCGGGCACACCCGCCGGTAGTCAATCGTTGGTCGTATAGGGTTGGGGGTGGTTGGGGGGGAATTGGATTTCCATTGTGAGATCCACCCCTCACCCCAGCCCTCTCCCCACGGGGGAGAGGGGGAAAGGGAGCAGATTGGGGGCCTTTCAGAACCTGAGTTCGACTCGGACTTTCAGGTCGATGTAACTCGAACGTACACCTCGGTCAGTCCCCTCGCCCTCTGGGGAGAGGGTTAGGGTGAGGGGAAATGGTGTACACGCGCAGTCATGGCATTGACGCCAGTTTTCCGCACTAAAAATTGAATGGTCATTTATCAGGCACGCTACTAAAGTGGCAGTCGGTCTGTAGAGTAGGACACTCAAGCAGCCTCCCTTCGCACGGTGAGTCAACGATTGACCCATAACGCCATCCAGCGCTTGTTGCTCAAACGCTTTGCCCTCGCAGCCGGCACCTACGCCCTGGCTTTGCTGCTGTTGTGGCTGGCGTTTTTCACCGGCCATTACGATGAATCCCTGCCCAACGTGGCCATCGGCAGTGCGCTGGTGGTCATCAGTCAGGCGGCGTTGTTCGCGGTGTTTTACAGTGGCTGCAACCTGCGTTTTTCCGACCCCAGCCTGACGGAAGCGCAGGTGTTGCTGGGGCTGGGTTGGCAAACCTGGCTGATCGCCCATCTGGACGAGGCACGCGGCACGTTCCTGGTGTTCTACGTGCTGATTCTGCTGTTCGGGTTGTTCCATCTTTCGCGCATGGCCTTTTTGCGGTGCGCGCTGTTGGTGTTTTTCAGTTTCAGCGCGATCACGCTGTGGGAGGGCTATCACTTCCAGTTACCCGACCCGGCGCTGGCCGCGTTGCAGGTGTGCGTGCTGCTCATCGTGTTGGTCTGGCTGGAGCTTTATGCCCGTCATGTTCAGGCCTCCCGTCAACGCATGCGTCAGCGCCGATTTGCCTTGCAGGCGCATCAGGACACCTTGCGCGGGATGATGCGCCAGCTCGAAGACCTGGTGGCCACCGACGAACTGACCGGGTTGTTTAATCGCCGGCATTTCCTGCGCCTGGCCTCCCGTGAGCTGAAGGCCATGGACGCCGATGTCATGCATGGCCTGGCGCTGATCGACCTCGACCATTTCAAGCGGATCAACGATGTGCACGGCCATGCTGCCGGTGATCAGGTGCTGCAAGCCTTTGCCGCCGTGGCCACCGCCTGCCTGCGCGATGGCGATGTTCTGGCCCGTTACGGTGGCGAAGAGTTCGTCGTGCTGTTGCCCGATTGCAACGCCGAGCGCTTGACCTCCTGTTGCGAGCGGCTGCGCATTGCGTTCACCGATGTAGAACTGATCGGACTCAACGTCGCCCATCTCAGTTTGTCGGCGGGCATGACGTTGCTCGAACTGGGCGACGATCTCGATGAAGCCTTGCAGCGCGCCGATCAGGCGCTTTATCGCGCCAAGCGTGACGGCCGCAATCGTTGCGCGGCGGCGTGGGAGAACGTCGATGCCTGAGTTACGGGTCGGCGAACGCCAATGGTCGGTGGCGGTGGGCAGCAATCTGCTCGATGCGTTGAATCAGAACGGCGTATCGGTGCCCTATAGCTGTCGCGCCGGCAGCTGCCATGCCTGTCTGGTGCAATGTGTCCAAGGGCTGCCGAGTGACAGCCGCCCCGACGCCCTGAGCGCAGACCAGCGCCAGCAAGGCTGGCGCCTGGCGTGTCAGTGTCAGGTGGTCGAGGACTTGCAGGTGCACACCTTCGATCCTCAGCAGGATGGCCGCCCGGCCGAGGTGGCGGCTGTCGATTGGTTAAGCGCCAGCGTGTTGCGTTTGCGCCTGACCCCTCAAAGCCCTTTGCGCTACAGCGCCGGGCAGCATCTGGTGTTGTGGGCGGGCAACGTGGCGCGCCCGTATTCATTGGCCAGCCTGCCCGAAGAAGACCGCTTTCTGGAGTTTCATCTCGATTGTCGCCATCCGGGGGAATTCAGCGACGCGGCCCGCCAGCTGAAAATCGGCGATTCGATCCGCCTCGGCGAGTTGCGCGGCGGGGCGTTGCATTACGACGCGGACTGGAACACCCGACCGCTTTGGCTGTTGGCCGCCGGCACGGGGTTGGGGCCGTTGTTCGGTATCTTGCGTGAAGCGCTACGGCAAGATCACCAAGGTGCCATTCGCGTCATTCACCTGGCCCATGATGCCGAGGCGCATTACCTGGCCAAGCCCCTGCAGGCCATGGCCGCCAGCCGCTCGAACCTGAGCATTGAACTGTGGACCGCGGCCGAGTTGCCAGAGGCTTTGGCGCAACTGCGGCTTGTTTCACGGCAAACCCTGGCCTTACTCTGCGGGGCCCCTGACAGCGTCGACGCCTTTGCCCGGCGCTTGTACCTGGCGGGATTGCCGCGTAATCAACTGCTGGCGGATGTCTTTGTTCTCCGCGGTTGAGCGCTGATTTTCAGACGCGAGACCGACCATGAGCGATGCCATCCGATTTGAACGTGAGCGCGGCCTGCTGACCCTGCGCCTCAACCGTCCCGACAAGAAAAACGCCCTGACCCGCGCCATGTACAGCCACTTGGCCGAAGCGCTGCAACTGGCGGATTCCGACCCTGAAATCAACGCCGTGCTGATCACCGGTTCTGCCGAGTGCTTCACCGCTGGCAACGACATCGCCGACTTCATCCAGCAACCGCCGAGCAACCTCGACAGCCCGGTGTTTCAGTTCATGCTCACCCTGCTCGAATGCCGCAAACCGGTGATCGCCGCCGTGGCCGGTGCAGCCGTGGGCATTGGCACGACGATGTTGCTGCATTGCGATCTGGTGTATGTCAGCCGCGATGCGCGCCTTCGGATGCCGTTCGTAAATCTCGGGTTATGCCCGGAGTTTGGTTCCAGCCTGCTTCTGCCGCGATTGCTCGGGCATGCCAAAGCCGCTGAATTGTTGCTGCTGGGCGAAGGTTTCAGTGGTGAGCAGGCCGCGCAGTGGGGGATTGCGACCGAAGCTTTGGGCAGTGGCGAAGAGGCGCTGGCCAAGGCGCGGGAGATGGCGTTGCGTTTCGAGTCGCTGCCTTCGCAAGCGGTGCGTATCAGCAAGCAATTGATGAAAGCCCCGGACCGCGAACAACTGCGCAAGGTAATAGAAGAAGAGAGCGCACAGTTCACCCAACGGCTGCGCTCGCCGGAAGCGATTGCGGCGTTGACCGGGTTCATCAAACGCCACTAAATTCGCGTTGCCTGGGCAGGCCTCATCGCGAGCAAGCTCGCTCCCACATTGACCGGTGTTGTTTACAAATCATGTGACCACCACAAAACCCTGTGGGAGCGAGCTTGCTCGCGATGAGGCCCGCCCAGGCAACACATCTTCCGGATCCAGAAACCAAAAAGCCCCGCCATTCACATGGCGGGGCTTTTGTTTTTCAGCAACCGGTCACTCAGACCATCGGGTCGCCAACGTGCAGGATTTTCATCCCGTTGGTGCCGCCGATGGTGTGGTAGCTGTCGCCCTTGGTCAGGATGACCCAGTCGCCTTTCTCGACTACGCCGCGTTTGAGCAACTCGTCGATCGCGGCCTGGCTGACTTGCTCAGGCGGCAGCGATGCCGGGTCGAACGGTACGGTGTAGACGCCACGGAACATGGCCGCGCGGGCCTGGGTTTCGCGGTGCGGGGAGAACGCGTAGATCGGCACCGAGGAACGGATGCGCGACATGATCAACGGCGTGTAGCCACTTTCGGTCAAGGAAATGATCGCCTTTACGCCCGGGAAGTGGTTGGCGGTGTACATGGCCGCCAACGCGATGCTCTGGTCGCAGCTTTCGAAAACCTTGCCGATGCGGTGGCTGGAGGTCTTGCTGGTCGGGTGCTTTTCAGCGCCGATGCAGATGCGCGCCATGGCTTGCACCGCTTCCAGCGGGTACAGGCCAGCAGCACTTTCAGCCGAGAGCATCACGGCGTCGGTGTAGTCGAGTACGGCGTTGGCTACGTCGGACACTTCGGCGCGGGTCGGCATCGGGTTCTGGATCATCGACTCCATCATCTGGGTCGCCACGATCACAGCTTTGTTGTGGCGGCGCGCGTGCAGAATGATTTTCTTCTGAATGCCCACCAGCTCGGCGTCGCCGATTTCCACACCCAGGTCACCACGAGCCACCATGACGGCGTCGGATGCATTGATCAGCGCGTCGAGGGTTTCGTCGTCGGCCACGGCTTCGGCGCGTTCGATCTTCGCCACCAGCCAGGCAGTACCGCCGGCTTCGTCGCGCAGTTGACGGGCGTATTCCATGTCGGCGGCGTCACGCGGGAAAGACACGGCGAGGTAGTCGACTTGCATCTCGGCAGCGAGCTTGATGTCGGCCTTGTCTTTTTCAGTCAGGGCCGGTGCGGTCAGGCCGCCACCGCGACGGTTGATGCCTTTATGGTCGGACAGCGGTCCGCCGATCAGCACGGTGCAATTGAGCTCGGTGGCATTGGCGGTATCAACGCGCATGACCACGCGACCGTCGTCGAGCAGCAGCTCGTCGCCTACGCCGCAGTCTTTGACCAGATCCGGGTAGTCGATGCCGACGATGGTCTGGGTGCCTTCGGTCAGAGGATGGCTGGTGGAGAAGGTGAATTGATCACCGATCTTCAGCTCGATCTTCTTGTTGGCGAATTTGGCAATACGGATTTTCGGGCCTTGCAGGTCACCCAGCAGGGCGACGAAGCGGCCGTGCTTGGCAGCGAGGTCACGCACCAGCTTCGCGCGAGCCTTGTGCTCGTCGGGGGTGCCGTGGGAGAAGTTCAGGCGGGCGACGTCCAGGCCAGCCAGAATCAGCTGTTCGAGAACTTCCGGCGAGTTACTGGCCGGGCCAAGGGTAGCGACGATTTTGGTGCGACGGACGGACATGCATAGACTCCTGAGTTCAAGCGCTGAGTGAGGCTACTATGGTCCTCGGGTGTAGTCATTGTTCATGTGCACTACTTTTTCGTTTGTTTCTTTAAACGAACATTCCTGAAGATTTCGCGCCACGGGTCGATACAGAGCTCAAGACAGGAGAACCCCCATGCGATTCGTGCTCATTGCCGCCCTTGCCATCAGTGCCCTCAGTATCACGGGCTGCACCCGTTGGTCGATGAACCATCATTTGAATAACGCCTACAGCGCCTATGACCGTGGCAATTGCGAGCAGGTGATGCTCGAACTGTCCAAAGTCGAACGCGCCAGCCGAGCTCGGCCTTACGTGTGGCCGGAAGCATCGATGATGCGCGGGTTGTGCCTGGAACGTCAGAAAATGTTTGTCGATGCGGCGCAAACCTATCAGTTCATCATCGCCTCGTACCCGCAAAGTGAATACGCCTACCGCGCTCGCGCCCGCCTGGAAACCTTGCAGTCGCTGGGCCACTATCCGCTGCGCAGTGCAACTGCGGTCGTGCGCCCGACGCAGTTCTGATTGTCCTGGTTGTTCAAAGGCTGGCCCACCGGCGGGGGTGAGCTATAGTCGAATAGATCGGTTTAGAGCCTTGCCTCTAATCGACGCAACACCTGTGATCGGCAGGAGTAAGCGGCAGCGGCTTTATGGACTGTCGCACCGGGATCAGGGAGAGCGAGCCCATGCCTCTGTATTAAAAGAAGCAGGCCCGTTCCGAAGCATTAGTGCGGCTCTGCTTAAGAGCCTTGCTGGGCCATTTGCTCATGTTTACTGACCGCCGGATCGAGCGGCATCAACTGCCGTATTTTCTAAGAGTGTTCAACAGCGTCACTGACAAACCCATCGGCTTTCTGGGCAACGTGTCCGATGAAGGGCTGATGCTGATCAGTCAGTTGCCGATGATGATCGGCGCTGAATTCGATTTGCGCCTGAAAATCCCCGCCAGCGATGGCTGCATTCAGGTCATTGATCTTCAGGCGTGTTGCCTGTGGTGCCATGAAGACACGACTCCTCACCACTATGACGCAGGGTTCAGCCTGCAACGGGCGCCGCCGGAATATGGGCAACTGGTGGAGGCCTTGAAGCAATACTTCAGTTTTCAGCCGTTGCCTGCTTCTGCCTGAAAGTCCGTAACCTGTGGCAGCTGGCGCAGGCTGCGCCAGCTGCTACCTGTCTATTTGCTACGTCGTCTTGATCGCCATCTCGTCTACAGCGACCTCTCCACCAGCAACAACCCCAATTCACTCAACTGATAAATCGCCATCGCCAGGTGACGCGGTTTGTCGTCCAGGTTTTCGGCCAGGTCGAGCAGCAGAATGAAGGCTGCGGCGCAAGGGGATGTAGCCGCGGACTGAGGGCTTGGAAACACGGGGGAAAGGGGCGGGGAGACGGTTACCGTTCGTCTGAACTGTCAGTTTTTACAGGTGTTTGGTGCACTGTGTTCAGGCTTTAAATAGCTTCAATGAAGTGGCTGTATGCCTCACATCGGAGCGCCATCATGTTGGATCAACCAGATCAACCAGATCAACCAGATCAACCAGATCAACCAGATCAACCAGATCAACCAGATCAACCAGATCAGACCTTTGCTCCTCAGTACCGACCGTTGGGGAGCCCTGAGGTGAACGCAATGGTATCGCGCCAGGAGGTCTTGATCAGAGGGCCTTCAGGTCAAGACCTGAAAGACGCAGAGGTCAAGCTACATTTTTACCGCTACGGCAGGTTTGTAAAAGAAGATCTGTTAACTAATATATCTTTACCTTTTACTCATCGGGCAATAGATAATTTAGACAGCGGTGAATACGAAGTTCATTACCAGTATTTCAATACGAGCAGTAACCGATGGTCTGACTGGTACGCTTCGGCAAAATTTTACGTCAGTGACCCGGTGACAGTCAGCTCACCCACGCCAGAACAGGCGCTGTGGGGGCCTTTTGGGACGGTTTCAGGAACCGCAACGATTGGCGGTCATGTACAAATTCTTCGGGCAGACAATCTGCAACCGCTCAGCGGTGTAGGGACCTTGCAAAGAAACTCTAATTGGTTACTCGGACTTAATGAGTCATTAGTGTCCGATACTTACACGGCAATCGTTAAACATTGGATAACTAACTACACTGCGTTGTACTCCGATAGCTTCACCTTCCACTTGCGCCCACCACCGAGCATTACTACTCCAGTTAAAGATGAAGTGATCTGGGTGAGCAAGCCGGTTGTTTCAGGAAGGGGTGAGCCAGGCGCAACGGTCGTTATCCACAAGTTTGATGATGCAATACCGTATGGCGCCGTAGAGGTACGATCAGACAGTAGCTGGTCGACGACGCTCACACGGCCTTTGCCGCAAGGCGCCAACTCCCTGCATGCATGGCAGACCAAGGATGGTGGTTTGAGTAGGTGGTCGACCGCGGTTCCAGTGATTGTCCCGGGTGTACCTTCGATCACTGGCCCTGGCGCGGGGACGGAGCAGGAACCGGCGTTTACGCTGATCGGTAACAGTGGATTGGGTAACAATGGGTTGGGTAATACGGGTGTCCAGATCGAGGTCTTTACCGATCTTACAGACACGTCTTGGGGCCGCCATAGTCTCCAGGACAATGGAAACTGGAGCGTGGCACTCAGTGGCTTGCCCCCGGGGCCTCTTTCCCTTGTGGCGGAGCGGATCCATGGCAGCGGTGAGCGTTCCGGTCGCAGTCAGGCGCGCGGCTTCAAAATCCGACCGCCCCAATTGGCGGCCATCAAAACGGAATTTCTGACCACACCTGTAGCAAGCGTGAAGTTTTCAGGTGTTGGCCATACTGGCGCCACGGTCGAGATCACCGTTGTCAGCGGCCCCGGGGGAACGGCACCGCCCGCCGTACAGGTGAGAAACGGCCAGTGGGAAACCACGGCGGCGAACTGGACCTTTGGTACATACAAGCTGAGTGCGGTTCAGAAAGTGCCCGACAATGCCAATGGCTGGATACCTTCGCAGCCGAACACATTCGATGTGGTCAGGGCCGTACCGCCGCCCACCAACGTTAAGTACACCGTGGACGACCGCACGCCGATTTTCACTGGCAATGGCGAGAATGGGGCAACAGTTATCATCACGGACACTGCAGGCGGCTCCGTGGATGTACCGGATGCTTCCGTCAACGCCGGAACCTGGTTGACCCGTGCCAGGGCACCTTGGGCGCCGGTGAACTCGCGATCCATCAAGGTGGTGCAGAAAATCGAAACGGCGACTTCTGCTTTCGTCGAGATCAAGGTCACCATCGAAAATCTTGCGCCACCGAGCGAGGTGGCCTACAGCGTCACGGACTACACGCCAACCTTTACCGGCAAGGGCATTGTCGGGGCGACGATTCACGTTCTGGATGCGGGCAATAACGATGTCACTCGCCCTGTTCTGCTCACCCGTCCAGGCTGGTCAATCGCAGCGTCGGCCACTTGGGGGCCGACAAAGTCGCGAAAAGTCTTTGTGGTCCATAAAAAAGATGGATTGACCTCTACGCCTGTTGAACTGAATGTCGCCATCGGGCTGCTGGCACCTGAGATCACCCGTGTCACCGTTGACGAGTTACATGCGGAAGTGGCGGGCACGTGCTGGGCCGGGGCGGTGGTCACTCTGAAGTTCAACGACAGCGCTGATGTGCATAAGCCTGATGTCAGCAACGGCACCTGGGTTTTTAAACGCCCGACTCCGTTCACCCCGACAGAAGAATATACGGTCACTGCGACACAGACTTTTGCTGATCTGGAGCCGTCCCCCCCGGCGTCCCGACAATTTGCAGTCAAATTGCCAACACCGCAGATTACCGGCCCTGATGATAAGGCAGACGTGTGGCGCGACTTCACCGTAAAGGGCGACAAGGGCTACAACGGGGCGACGATGCAGCTGCGCGACGCTCAATTCGACAGAGCTCTGGGCGAGCCCAAGGTATTGACCGAGGACGGTGAATGGTCAATGGATCTCACCGGGCTGGAATTTCGTCGCTACACCATTGACGCGCAGCAGAAGCTCAATCAAGGGGCGTCCGAGCGCAGTGAACCCCGTGTGTTTGAGGTGGTGCTGGCGCCGCCGGTCATTTCGGTGCCGATGGAAAACGGCGATCTGCCGCGAACCTCGACTCTTTCGGGATGGGCCATGCCGGGCGGGCGGGTAGAGGTTTGGTTGAAGGATGCTGCCGTGCCTTTGCTGACGGATATTGCGGTGGGTAATGACGGCTTCTGGCAAGCCGAGGTAACGAAGTTGCCGGTCGGCGCCAAAACCATCTGGGCCAGGCAAACGTTTGATAGATGGACATCCAAGGACAGCCAGCCTCTTAACTACAACGTCGTGCCGGCGGCCCCGTTTATCGAAACCCCGGCCACGGACGAGCACATCGGTCGGCGGGTGGTGGTGTCAGGCTTCGGTGTGCCGGGGGACAGTGTGACTGTGAAGCTGGCCGATGCCACACATTCTGTGCTGGGACTCAGTCCGGTGCTGGAGGATCGCACCTGGTCGGTGACGGTGGCGTTCGATCAGCCCGGCGGCCTCTACGCACTGGTGGCTGTAGCGTCGTGCGACGGGTTCGATTCGGGCGATTCTATTGCGCGTGCGGTGGTGTTGGGTACGTATCAGCCTCCCGTCGATGCGCCAGCGCAGGGGCAGAGGGTCAGTCATCCGGTCGGGTTCAAAGGCCGGGGCAGGCCTGGCGTTGGGCAAGTGGTGAGCTGGTTCAGTCCGGATCAAGTATGGGCGCCCGATCTTCCCGTCACGGGTGGGGCCTGGCAGGGGGAGGCGCAGCAATCGCTGCCCCTGGGTGGCCAATGGTGCCGGTTCAGGCAAAGCATCACTGATGTTGCCGATGGCGCGACGGTTTCCGACTGGGTCGAGAGCAAACGCTTCGAAAGCGTGCCCCCGGTAGCGGAGCCCTGACATCCGTTTACCGACGAGCGGTCATCAAAACTGTCAGTTATGACAGTGGATTGTGACCGCGCCAAGGCGCCAAATCTCTTCAATCGAACGCACGGCCTGAGCGGTTTTCCAGGCCGTTCAGGGACGTTATCGACCCAAGGAACCTGACCATGACTGACTCTCGCCCTGCCTTGCAGCTGCTGAATCAAGTATTCAGTGAACAACAACTCACACAGTACGCCGGCCTCGGGACTTACCTGAGGGAAGGCGGGTCGATCTTTTCGCTGGTGGAAAAGGGCGTTCAAGGGCTGGTGATGGACTACGGCATTAGCCCCGATGACGCGCGCCGGTTTTTGCGCCGGGCCAACAGCATGGCCATCTACGTGCGGCGCCAGTTTATCGAGCACAGCCTGCACGGTGATAAAGCAGAGGGTGCCGGGCCGCGCAGCGGTTTGTTGTCGATGGTTGACGGACCCAGTTTTGAGCGTCTGTTCAGCCCCAGGTTCGACAGCCTGTGCCCCCCGGATGCTCTGGAGTCTCTCGCCTCGCCAGTGGCGTATCTGATCGAGCTGTTGCGGTGGATCCAGCGCCGCATCGAGTCCCTGCAAAACACCGATGGCAAGCTGCTGCTGCATGACCGCCGCAAAGACCTGAAGCCGCTGGCCGTCGACTTCAACGCGGTACATCGAACAGTGTCTTCGGTCGACATCATCGTTCCAGTGCTTGAAACGTTCATCAATCAATACGGGGAAGAAAGCGGAAGCAGGGATGACGCGAATCTTGAGCAGGCGATGATCAATGCGCGATATCCCAACGGGCTCCCGTACTACCAGCACTGGGTCACCCTGGATGCGGTCGCCCGTCACCATGGCCTGTCGGTGGGCAATTTTGCGCACATGGTGGATATATCCTTTCCCTATTTTTTGCAGGATCAGGCCTGGGACAGTGATGCGGCTCGGGCCCTGGCCCACGCGTCGCGGCTGGGACCTTATCAACGAACGTTGCTGACGGAAGGTCCTCCGGCATTTGCAGATCGGGAGGGATTCTATGCACGGAATTTCGGTGCCGATGGGGTGACTTGGCAGAACCTCATTCAAGTTCCATTCTTCGGCGAGCGAACCAAGCTCGACACTCCGGGGCTCGAGGCGCTGCTGTCGGTTCGCAGCTTCGCCCCTAAGCGCTCGGCCAATGTGCCATACCAGGGATCGGCGCCTGAGGGGCCGGAAAGCGCGTACTCCGGTTCGGTTTACCTCAATGCCAATACCCACCCTGGCGTCAATATTGAGGGCCGCGGAGTAGGGCCTTCGTTTCTCCATCGGTTATCAGCGGATCCCGCCGTCGCCATTGGTCTTGACCGATATGACCGGATGAACCGCAAACTGCGCCTGGATCAGTGGCTGGAGCTGCCCAGCGAGCAGGTGGATGCACTATTGGTGGCCGCCATCAGGGCTGAAGCGCGCGGTGGTGCGCAGGCCGCTGCATGGCAGATCACGGAAAGAGTCGTGCACGCATTGGGCCTGTTTCAGTCATTGCGCGAGCGCTATGGGTGTACGGCGCAAGACTTTGCCGTGTTTATCGACGAGTTGTCGATTTACGGTCGTGGTGAAGCGCTCTCGCAATTCGATCAAGTCTTCAATGGGCAGGGCGATTATCGTCAAGCCTTGGTGCTCGATAACGACACGTTCCCGGTGCTGCCGGCACAGGGCGTGCCCGATTTGACGGTCATCCAGATATGCAGCGCGTTGGCGATCGATCTGCAGACCTACAGTTATCTGGCCCTGGCGATTGCCGAAGCACAGAGTGTCGCGGGCAACAATCTGACGCGTAACGCGGCGACCCTGTCCAGTTTTTACCGCCTGGTGAAGCTGCCGCGCCTGTTGGGCATTACGCCGGTCGAAGGCGTCCTGATGCTCACATTGTTGGGTGGGGAGTCTTGGCTCGATGGCCTGGCGGGGGCTCCCCTGATCAGTCGGTTCCCATTAAATACGGCCATCGTCAGTACGCCGGATGCGTTGAACCTCATCTATGCGATGCATTCCTGCGCGGGATGGTGTGCAGATCGCAACATTCCGGTGCTCTGGATGCTGCAGCAGGTCTCGGCGCCACAGGCTCTGGCCGCCGTCTCTGACAATGAACGCCAGTTGTTTGAACAGGTGCGCAATCTGTTGCCCGGTGCACTGTTCACCAACGCAGCGTTGTTGGCGGCCGGTGTGCCAGCGCTGGCGGGTGCCAGTTGGCTGGGCCTGCTGACGGCGCTGGTCGATCCCGACGGATTGATCCAGGCTCCAACGGGAACGGAGGCCGAGTATCTGGTCTTTGCACGCGTAGCGCTTGATCAAGCGGTGAAGGATGGCCTGGGTGAAAGCAATGCAAGCGTGCGCGCTGTCATCGTCGAAAAAATGCTCACCGTGCTCCTGCAGGCCAGAGAGACTCAGGTGTCGGTGGTCAAGGAGTGCCTGGCGGTGTATGCGGGCGTCAACGCCGAGCAGGCATTGTTGGTTCTGGCCTGGGCCAATGCCACGGTGTACTGGCTGTTGCGCCAGGTGCTCGAGCGTACGGGGCTGGATCTTGACGAGTCTGTGAGGGGGCGTAACGAACAATCTGATCCATTGCTCACGCTGTTGGCCGACGTACGCCGCCGCAGTGCGGTGGTGACGAAACTGGAGCTCGGGGCCGAGCTGTTGCAGGATTATCTGGACTATGGCCATAGGGCTTGGTTGAACCAGGACGACAAACACGCGTTCACGGTCAGTACGCTTTATTACTTGACGTCACTCACCCGGGCGTTCGAGCTGAGCGAGCAACCCGCACAGAAACTGCTCGCTTATTTGCGCGAGGTCAACGCACTGCCTTCCGCGCTGACCGGACACGCACTGCTTCTGGCCCAACAAGCGGCATCGATCCGGCTGGCCGAGTTTTTCGACTGGAGCGTGCAGGAGGTGCGCGAGTGCGTCGGCCGCATTGATCCGCAACTCAAAGTCCTGAAAAACCTGACCCAGCTGGATCTGCTGATGCGCGTTCGGGTGCTGGCCAGGCACACCGGCATGGATGCCTTGACGATCTTCCTGATCGGCACATTGCCGGAGACCGTCGACAAGACGAAGTACAAGGATGCTGCAGAGCATGCTTTGCTGAGCCTGTCCGAAACCCCTGCGCCTGAGCTTGCCTTCTCCGAGGATCTGAAACAGCTCGTCACCATGACCTGTACTGTCAAGGACAACAAGAACGAGGTGATTGCCAACAAACCGGGGGCAACCATCACCTTCATCGTGACTCTCAGGGGCATCGACGGACAACCGCTGAGCGGTGTCAACGTTTACTGGAGCGCCACCCTGGGCAGCATTGCCAGCGCAGCAACGCAGCCTGATGGCACGGTCGAGGCGCAGTTCATACCCGGCAATGTCATGGGGACGGACACCCCGCTGTACTGGCTGGATCTGTTTGAACCGAAGTACGCCCCCCCCATCAACGTCATCGCCGACAACGCCAGCTTGCAATTTCCGCCACCGCTCATGGCGCGGGTGCCGTTGGGGCCTGTGGCGTTCGGCGAGGAAATCGAACTTTACGCCACGCTGATGGATGACTACCGAAACCTTGGGAAAAACAGCCTCGTGAGATGGTCTTCCGAGTCAGAGGCGTCCGGTATTGCGCCACCTTTGCTGGTCATTCGCCCGGCGCAGGGCTACACGAACCAGGAGGGCCTGACGCGCGTGTTCGTCTCCAGTTCCACCGGTGGAAAGTTCAAGATCAGTGTCATGAGCGAGGCCGGTGAGTCGGTCGAGCATTTTGAAACCATCACTTTTGATGGCCAAGAGGCTGGCCTGTGAACGGCGTCGCTCGCTGGTTGTGTGTCCCCGATTTACACCTTCTGGAGGAAGGATCATGGCACTGAACAATATGGCTGGATTGCTCGAAAAACGCCGTAACGCGTTGGTCGAGTACTGCATCGGGCAAGTTGGCAAAGGAGACAAGCCGACGTTGGGCTTCCTGAGAACGCCGGCGGATTTGTTCGAACTGCTGCGCATGGATCCGCTGGACAGCTACCCGGTTCAGAGCTCCTGGGTCGCCGAAGCGACGAGCTGCGCCCAGCAGTTCATTCATGCCGCATACCGCAAGCTCGAACCGGGCTATGGGTCGATCGAATTCGACAAGCAGGATCTGGCCACCTGGGAGCTTTACAGCAATTACCCGGATTGGGCAGCGCTACAGCTGATTGCGCTTTACCCGGAAAACTTCATCAACCCCTTTGTGCGGCAGCGCAAAACCAGCCTGTTCAAAACGCTTGAAAACAACCTGAACCAGACCCGTTTGAACAGCGACTCCGTTCAAGCCGCCCTGCGGGACTATCTGCAAACGTTCGAGCAGACCTGCAATCTGGACGTGATCAGCAGCTACATGGACGGTGGATCACCCACGCGCGCCGATTATTACTTTGTCGGTCGCCAGCGCGTGCCGCCCTTCCAGTACTTCTGGCGCAAGGCCGAGGTGGAGCTCTCGACAGCCGATGTTGCCATCAATCCGGCGGCGTGGAGTGAGTGGCAGCCGGTGGATATTCCCACCGGTGCGAGGGTGCTGGACATGCGACCGGTGTTCTGGAACGGGCGGCTGTGCCTGGTGTGGGCTGAGTGGCGCGAAAGGGTGGAGGGGCAACAGCCTGGCGAGTTTTTGCCGCACAGGCTGGACATCAGCGTGGCCTTCATGACGCAGAATGGCCAATGGTCGGCACCGTTGAGCCTGCACAGTTCCGAGCCACCCAAGGACCTTTCTGAGGGAGCACGGCTGATTGCGACCGTGTGGGCCGATGATCACAACCCCAAAGGCAAGCTGGGGGTCTTGTTGACTAACGGCAAGTCTGACGCCAATTCCCTCAATGTCTATGCAGTGCGTGATGTGCTGTTCCGTCCGTTGACCGACGATGATGGCGGTTGGCTGGATTACGCGGCGAAGCATCGCTTTATCACTGCCGAGACGGTGCAGCATCCGCTGATGGATCAGCCGACAATCGTTGTCAGTCAGGAGACTGCGGGCCCCCTGTTGCCCTACCTGGACCTGCAGGCTGTCGCGTATCGCGACGGTGTTGACGATGTGCTTGTTGTTCGGGGCTTCTTGCGGCCCACACTCGTTGCCGGCAACGCTGAATTTGAATTGACGTTTACGGGCAAAACTTCCCCGGACCCGGAGCCGATCAAGATAACCAAGCCGAATGCCGGTGGCTGGGGAACCGAATGGCAGGTTTTCAGACGAGCAAAAGGGACATGGAGCAATCCGACCTTTACCTTTGGTTCCGCTACGGGGGGACGTAAAAGATTTGTATTGACGATCGTCAACGTTACCGACTTCATCCCGCCTGTGCTGCTGAAAAACACCCTCGATGCGGCACAATTTCTCGATCTGAAAAAGTCAGACCTGGCGCTCAAGTTCGTCCGTCTGAACTCACTGTTCGGCCCGGAACTGGTACAGCGTTCGAACATTTCCGTCGATGCCGTACTCGATTGGGACACACAATTTCTGCCGGAGCCGCCCCCGGCATCAGGCCCGATCAACGAGCCGAACGGTGCGTTCAACGGCGCCAACGGATTGTTTTTCTGGGAGCTGTTTTTCCATTTGCCTCATCTGGTCGCGACGCGTCTACGGGCGGAGGATCGTTACCTGGAGGCGCAAAAATGGCTGCATTACCTGTTTGATCCACAGGCACCGGCCGATTCTGAGCAACCACTACCTCCGAATCCAAAACCCCTGTATTGGCGCTGTCGTCCACTGAACGTCGAAGGCAATGTGGGCTGTGAAACCCGAGCCCCGACCGATCCGGACGCCATTGGCTATTCCGCGCCTTATCACTTCAAGGTTCTGGTGTTCACGGACTACGTCAAGAATCTGGTGGCCTGGGGGGACTGGTACTACCGTCAACTCACCCGTGACAGTCTGGTCGCGGCAAAGCTGTGCTATGTCCAGGCTGAGTTCCTGATGGGCCAACCACCGTTGGTGCGAACGGCGAACCGTTGGCAAACAGAGACGGTGGACAGTCTGTTAAACCGGAGCGCTTCGCGACCAGCGCTTGAGCAGTTTGAACAAAACCTCGCGTACAGTCTGACGGACTTTCCCGCCGCCGAGGCGCCTCCCGAGCTCGGGCTACTGGCAAACGAACCCTTTACCTGCCCGATCAATGAACAGTTGCTCGCGCTGTACGACTTGCCGGGCCAGCGCCTGCATAACCTGCGCAACAATCTGACACTCGATGGCAAACCGCTGGATATACCGCTCTTCAGCCCGCCCACGGATCCCAATCAATTGTTGCGTGATCTCGCGTCTGGAGGTGTTGGCGGGCCAAGACCGATGGGCGGGCGGCTGGTGGTCGGTGCCTTCCGTTGGCGAGTGACGTTCGAGGTTGCGTTGCGTGCAGTGCAGGTCCTGCAGGAGTACGGCAATCAAGTACTGCGCTTGCTTGAGCAACGGGATCGCGCCGAACAGGAAGAAATGCAGCAAAACCATCTGGTGGAGCTTGGAACCTATGCCAAGACCGTACAGGAGCAAACCATCGCCCAACTGCAAGCGAACGTGACCGCCCTGGCGCAAAGCCGGGCAGTCGCGCAGGAACGGGCTGATGCCTATGCACAACGCTATGACGAGAATGTGTCGGCGGTTGAGTACGAGGTCATGGAAAATCTGTATCTGTCAAAACAATTGTCGTTGACGGCCTCAAGCATCAAACCCGCCGGCGCGGTGCTTGCTTCAATGCCCAACATTTTCGGTTTTTCGAATGGTGGGCATCGTCTCGAGAAAACTGTCGATGCGGTTGTCTTCGGATTGGGCGTCGCCTCGTCGGTGGTGCAAATGGACGCAGACAAACAGGCCGCCACTGAAGGCTACCGCCGTCGCCGCGGTGAATGGGAACTGCAACGTGATCAGGCGTTGGCGGAAGTCCGTGCAATCGATGAGCAAGTCACTGCACAGACCTGCGCCGTGCAGGCTGCTCAAACCAGCCTGGAGCAAACCCTCAGGGCCAACAGTCAGTCGTTGACGGTTTACAACTTCCTCAAGAAGCGTGCGACCAATGCCGAACTGTTCGGCTGGTTGCTCGGCCAGTTCAAGGCGTTGCACTACCAGGCGTACGATGCGGTCGTCAGCTTGTGCCTCAGCGCCCAGGCCTCGCTGAGCGCCGAAACCGGCGATTACGACGCTCAGACTCCGTTGCCCCAAGTCTGGCTGGACAACCGCCACGGTCTGACGGCAGGCGAGCACCTGCGCGGGCATTTGCTGCGCATGGAACGTGAGTATCTGCAACGGTATGAGCGACGGCTGGAATTGGTCAAAACCGTTTCGCTTCGGCAATTGTTCGAGGACACGATCGATCCGCAGCCGGGTTTTGCCACCTGGACGGATGCATTGAAACAATTGAGGGATAAAGGAACGCTGGAGTTCAGGCTCACGCAGTTGCTTTTTGATCGTGACCATCCGGGGCATTACTGCCGGCAAATCAGCTCGGTCGAGGTCGATCTGCCGGTGCTGACCGGGCCTTTCCAGGATGTGCGGGCCACTTTGCTCCAGGTCGGCAGCATGATCGCGACCAAGGCATCGACCCCGTCGGTGAGGTATTTGCACAAACCTGACGGTGCCGTGGCCCCCGCCGACGTGCAAATCAACCTGCGCAGCGGTCAGCAAATAGCTTTGTCGGCAGGACTGGCCGACAACGGCATGACCGCGATGAAACCTGATGAAGGCTTGCTCAACCCCTTCGAAAATACCGGGGGGGTATCTCGCTGGAAGTTGAACTTTCCATGGCCGAAAAAAGAGTCACAGCTCGCCATGCTGCTCTCTTTGACGGACGTCATTGTGCGCATTCGCTACACGGCCAAAGCCGGGGAGCCGACGTTCATTCGAGCCGTGGAAGACCTGGTGACCCGAGCCGAGATGCCAGCCCAGCGCTTTAACGTTGAAGGAGCAAGCCGTCATGGGTAAACCAATTATTCTGGCCAATGAGAATCTGGTGCTCGATGGCGAATTCGAGAAGGGATTCAGTCATTGGAAAAAGGGCCCGGTCAATCAGGACTGGCTGGGTACGTCGAGCGAAACTTATGAAGGCATACTGATTAGCTTTCTGAAGGCCGGTAATAAGTCTTCGGTCAGTCAGTCATTGACGATTCCAAAAGATCCGGGTGCTCAAGCTCGCTATGTCCTCAGTTTCCTGTGCGAGATGCGGCATACCGAAGCGGGCAGATTGGTAGTCAGTATCGACGGGCAGCAAGAGACGTTGGAAATCCTGTTGTTGCCGGGTAAACCCCGGGATCTGGAGGAGGATCAGGCGCGTTTGAAGAGCGGCCAGCCGCTGGTATTCAAGCCGATCGAATACGAAGTCGACCTGGATCTGCCGTTCCTCGGCCAAGACACCATCACCGTCAGCGTGTTCAGCCCGCCCAACGAGCTCGGGGACTACACGTCGCAGGTGTGTATTACCCGGATCAAGCTTCTGTTGCATCTGGAGCCGGCGCAGATGCAACGGCTGATCCTTGACGATGAACCGGTGCTACCGTCGGGGACTTTGCACTTATGCCTTGGGGCTGCCGCGAGCTTTACTCACCAGCTGAAGTTCGACCTCGCACCAGACAATACCTGGCTGGGCACCAAGGCCGCGTTGACCAGCAACGACAACCCGCAAGAGGCGATTGTCACAACGCCTGGCTGGGGCGTTGATCATCCGATTGAGGATCAATGGCGGCTCGATTGCCCGTGGATCGGAGATGAAGAACCCTACCTCTTTTCGATAAACCTGCTTAACCAGTACACCGCCGAACCTTACCCGATCACGGTGTCGCTGGGGCATCACCGCTTGGTGTTTCGTGATGTGCAGGAAGCGGCTTACTACCCGATTCCGGGGCAAAGCGTTTGTCTGGGGGTTCGAGTGGCGTCGTATTACACCGGTCAGTTTCTCAGCGGACGGACGGTGAACTGGACGGTCACCGCAACCGGCGTCAAAAGTGCTGCCGTCACCAATACCGATGGCTGGGCATACTTCCCTTTTGAGCCGACGGATGCGGGTGAATACGACATCCAGGCATCGGTCGACAGCCCGTATTACGCCACTGGCGTCGTGACTCAAATGCTGACGGTGCGGGTGTTAGCGACGGATCCGTGGAAGGAGGTCCTGGCGGTTGTCGAGGAGCAGGGGACGCCTTGGGAGGAAAGGATCGGCTATCCCAATCGGGGTTCAACCTATCAGGTTCACGTGAAACTGCCCGCGGTATTGTCGGGAACGGATGTGTGTCTGCACTGGAGCGGCGATTCTGTTGAACAATTGGGGGTTACCGTCAATCCGGCGCTTGAAACGCCGGTGCCGGTCGAAGGCTCCGACGTTCTCTGGACACTGACGAGTGAGGACCGTCTTGACGGCCGGTTTGAGCTGTCGCTGGTCTGCTCGAAGTTGTTGCTGCCATCGCCGAAAAAACGCATGTCACTGGCGCGTAACCTGGTGAAGATCGGTGACGTGCGTGAAGCCAACAAGTTTCCGGTGGTGGATGAACAGGAACGTGTGCTGCTGAGGGTGCAGGTGTTGCATGTCGTGGCTAGCGGCGACGGTGGTCCTGTCATCAATGCGCTGGTTGACTGGGAGACCCCCGAAGCAACCGTTTCCACTGTTACGGGTAGAGGCGGCTGGGCCAGTTTGCTGTATACGCCTAAACGCGCTGAGCCTCACGACATCACTGCCAAAGTCAGGGCTCACACAGAGGCGGTGCCAATAGAACAGCCTTTCAATGTGAAGCCGCTGGCGACCAGTCCATGGAAGAGCGAGGTCAAGATCCTGCTCGATAACGTCGAGGTTGATCGGGTCGCGCTTGGCGTGCTCTGCCGACGTGGTCAGACACATACTCTGAAGGTCGAGCCTGTCTCCGGCAGCTCATGGGTTGGCAAAAACATCAGTTTGCACTGGCGAGGTGCAGCGCCTGATATCGGATTGGTGCCTGGTGACCTTGGAACACCCAAACCCCTGCTGGCAAGCGGTGTGGAATGGACGCTTGTCTCGGAGGCGAATACCAGTCTAAGCAGTCTGTTTGAACTGGAACTACGCCTTGACGGGGTTTCAACCGTTCGAGAGTTGTCTGGGCGGTTGGTGTCCGTGGATCTGACAGAAGAAGTGAGCCTGGTACTGGATCAGGTCCCGGCAACGCTTGACGGTCAGACGCTCTATCCCTGTCTGGGTGCGCTTCATCGCTTGAACGTGCAGCCCAATGCGTTGAGCCCGTTGGTGGGGTTGATGTCATCGCTGACGTGGTCGGGGACACCTGCCGAGCAGTTGGGTGCAACTGTAAAACCCGCTTTGAACCTCCCTCAACCCATCAGCGACGCGGGCGCACTCTGGACGTTGGACTTTACCGCCAGCGAGAAGCCTGGCCAATTTGCCCTGGCGTTGGCACTGCCTCAGCTGGATTTCGTTGCCACAGCCAAGCCGATGGCACTGGCGCATAACAAAGTCAGGATTGAGACGTTTCGTGAATCGCCTGTGGACCCGGTCGTCGGACAAGACCCTGCCTGGCAGTGGGTTCGGGTGTTCTCTCATTTCACCGGGAATGCCGTGGATCAGGTGCCGGTGACATGGACGACATCAGAGAGCTCAAGTGAGGCGAAAACCGATGACGATGGCTGGTCTGGTTTTGCTTATGCGCCCGCAGCCGGTAATTTGGAGCATCGGGTAGAGGCGTTGGTAGTGAGCCCTTACGACGGTTATCAAGAGCAACGCGCCATGACGGTCACTGCGCTGGCGAGCGATCCGTGGGAAGGGCTGAGGGTCAGTTTTGACAAGCAACCCTTCCAGCCTTGGGGCGAAAAAACCTGGTTCCCGCGTCGCAAGGGGGAGCATTCTGTCGATCTGGAGGCCGCCAGTAACAGTCCATTGTTTGGTCATCCCTTGACGCTGGGAATGACCGGCACCGGACCTGCCGAACTGGGGATCAGGTTTTTGTCGGAAGGGCTTGGCGTGCCCCGGCCATTCTACGACGCGGGATTGCAGTACCTATTCAACGTTGGCGATTTGAAGGATGGCAGTTTTGCGTTGCGCCTGTCGTCGGAGCGACTGGCAAGCCTGTCGCCGGCCAATGCGATGTCGTTGGGTGAGGGCTCTCAAGTGGTGAAAATCGCCGAGCGTCAGCGTGTCAACCAGACGCTGCTGTGGGGCGCGGAGGTGTCGGAACAGATCACCGTTGTCTCGAGAATAACCGGCAAACCGATGTCGGGCCTGACCGTGACCTGGCGCAGCCCTGATCTTGGCGTAACCACATCGATCACCAATTTTTACGGGGTGGCGAAGATTCGTTTCATGCCAGCCACACCGGGTGCGTTTGAACTGACGGCGTCGGTCGGGGATGCGCTGAATTCGGATTCGGTTTCGTTGCCGTTTTACCTGAGTGAGCCTCGTCAGATAAAAGAGTTGGTCAGCGATGATCCGCCCGGTTATCCGGGGCAAGAAAGGACCGCCCGGGTTTTGGTGATTTCAGCCAACACGGATGAGCCCTTGGTGAATGTCGAGGTGATGTGGGAATACGACAACACGTCCTTGGCGCCAACACTGACCGATGCGGATGGAAAGGCCACGGTTCGCTTCACCCCGGGGGTGTCGGGTGAGGCTGTGTTGTGGGCATCGGTGAAAGGGGGCCAGGCTGGATGGGATACGAAATCGTTGGTATTAACCGTTCTTGAAGCGAGTCATGCGGCTGTCGAGTCCGTTGTCGCGTCGGTGAATCCGGTTCCGGTGAACACGTTTGTCACGATGACTGCGCAGATAGTGGACAAGGAAACCCGTCAGCCAATGTCAGGCAGGGGCATTCTGGTTTCCAATAATGGCGCGCCATTCACCGATGCCACTACCGACCACAACGGAAAATACCTGAGCTATTGGAGGCCGATGGACACATCGGATGTCGTGTCCCTGGCCGTCAAGGTTGAGAATTCTGATGGTTCCTCGGACATTGGCGCCGTAGATGTCACGGTAGTGGACTGATTGAAAAATCAAAACGCGGCGCTTCTTTTCCAGCTCAGATATTGCGTCACCAGTTCGGCCCCCAACTCTGAGGGCCGAGCATCTACAACGGGAACTCCATGAGCACTCAACCGCTCATGGAGCTCCGCCCGTTCATTCAAATATTCCACCGTCCCGCAATAGGCCAGCGCCTCCGGCAATGTTTGCACCGGCGTATGCCGCAGCGTGTCGAGCACGTCCTCACGCAGACTCGCCACTAGCACCCGATGCTGCTTGCTCAGGCGTTTGACGGCGGTCAGCAGTTCTTCATCGTCTTCATCCCGCAAGTTAGTCACCAGCACCACCAGCGCCCGGCGTTTTTGGCGGGCCAGTAACTGGTTGGCGGCGGCCTGGTAATCAGCGGGGCGTTGGGTGCTGTTGAGGTCGTAGACGGTGTTGAGCAGGACCTTGAGTTGTTCAGTGCCTTTGACCGGGGCGAGGTAATGCGGTCGGTCGTTGGCGAAGGTACTCAGGCCCACTGCGTCGCCTTGGCGCAGGGCGACGTAACTGAGCAGCAGACAGGCATTGAGCGCGTGGTCGAAGTGCGACAGCTCATCGTCCTGGCTGCGCATGCGCCGGCCGCAATCGAGCATGAAGATGATTTGTTGATCGCGCTCGTCCTGGTATTCGCGGGCGATGGGTGTGCGTTGGCGGGCGGTGGCTTTCCAGTCGATCTGGCGCAGGCTGTCGCCTTCGCGGAATTCGCGCAGTTGATGAAACTCCAGGCCCAGGCCGCGTCGTTGGCGTTGGCGCACGCCGAGTTGGCTGAGCCAGTTGTCGACCGCCAGCAGTTGGCCGCCGTACAGGCGGGCGAAGTCCGGGTAGACGCGGGTGTTGTCGACCACGTTGAGCAAGCGTTTGTCGGACCACAGCCCCAATGGGCTCGGCAGGTTGATTTCACAGAACTCGAAACTGAAGTGCCCGCGTTTGAGAGGGCGCAATCGATAACCGATGTGGCTGTGCTGGCCGGGTTGCAGGTCGACCGACAGGGGAAGGTATTCGAAGCTCAGGCCTTCCGGCACATGGTCGAAAATTTGTACGGTCAGTGGCTGAGCGAAGTCATGTTTGAGCTCCAGTCGCACTTCACCCCATCGACCGAGTGCAAGACTGCCGGGCATTTTTCGCTGGAGGCGGGGGGAGGGCAGGCGTTTGAGGCGGACGACGTCGAGTATTGCCAGGGCCAGCAGTGCTAGTAGCAATCCCCAATTGATCGACAACAGGCTCGATGGAACCGCGAATTCCAATGCCCGCAACGCGCCCAGCACGATGCCGATGGCTAGCAGCAATGCAAGCCAGATCAGTAACAGGCGCGAGGGTTTCACAGGCGTGGCGCCGGCACTTGGTCGAGCAGTTGCTTGAGCACTTGATCGACGTCCAGCCCTTCGATGTCCAGCTCCGGCGCAATCCGCACACGGTGACGCAACACCGCGAGGGCGCAGCCTTTGATGTCATCCGGAATCACAAACTCGCCGCCACGCAACAACGCTCGCGCCCGAGCGCAACGCACCAGGGCAATGGAGGCCCGAGGCCCGGCACCGAGGATCAGGCCCGGCCAGTTGCGGGTGGTGCGGGCCAGGCGCACGGCATAGTCGAGCACCTGATCGTCCAGCGGCAAATCGCTGGCAATGCGCTGCAAGGCCAGCACGTCCTTGGCTTGCAACACCGTGCGCAGGGGTTGCACATCGAGCATGTCGGCCCGGGTCGAGCGACTGACCTGGCGGACCATGTTCAGCTCCTGATCGGCGTCGGGGTAGTCCATGCGCACCTTGAGCATGAAGCGATCAAGCTCTGCTTCCGGCAGCGGGTAAGTGCCTTCCTGTTCGATGGGGTTTTGTGTGGCGAGCACCATGAACGGTTGCACGATGGGCAGGGCGCGGCCTTCGAGGGTGACTTGCCGTTCTTGCATGGCTTCGAGCAGCGCGGCCTGGGTTTTCGCCGGGGCGCGGTTGATCTCGTCAGCCAGTAAAAGGTTGGTGAATAAAGGACCTTTGCGCAGTTTGAATTGCTCGGTCTGCATGTCGTACACCGCATGCCCGGTGACGTCGCTGGGCATCAGGTCCGGGGTGAACTGGATACGTGCGAACTCGCCGCCGAAGCAGCGGGCGAGGGCGCGAACAAGCAGTGTCTTGCCCAGCCCAGGCACGCCTTCGAGCAGCACGTGGCCGCCGGCGATCAACGCGGTGAGGACGTCGTCGATCACGGTGTTCTGGCCGATCACTGCTTTTTGTAATTCGGTCCGTACCGCTTGGGCCAGTTGGCTGGCGCGTTGACGTTGCTGCGCCGTGTGGCTCAGTGTGCCGGGCTCGATCTGTTCACTCATAAGGCGTTCCTCAAGGTTTGCAGGTGGGCGACCTGACGGCTGAATTCAGCGCTGGATAGCCGCTGCTTCGGTCGCGGGCTCATGGCCTGGCTGATAGCGCGTGTGGGTTGGCCGGTCAGGCGTGCGAGCACCAGCCATTGTTCGGCAACGCCGAGTTGCTCGAAACCGGGATGACGGCGTCGCACACGACGCAAGATGTCGTGCTGCAAGGCTTGCATCAGGTGCTGCTGACCGTTGCGGCGCAACATGAAATCAGCGCTGGCGCGCAGGTGTTCCTGTAGTTGGCGGCGGGCTCTCGGGGCCGATTCCAGCAGCGGACCCTGGCGTACGCCGACGTGCCAGAAGCCAAGACCGATCAGGGCGATCAGGGCGACCAGCGCCTGAGGGAAATAGCGCAGGAGCAAGGTCAGAAGACTGTCGTGATCGGTGTTGAACAGCAGGGTCACGTTCGTGTCCGCGGTCAGGTACCACAGCAGCCAGGCGTTGTCGTACTGGTCGATGGCCGGGTTTTTCCACAGGTCGGCGTCGGTGACCACGGTGATCGAACCGAGCCCGTGATTGAGCTGCATCATGTGCGTGGCCTTGCCGCTGTTGGCCCAGGCTTGCGCGAGGTTTTTCGGGTCTTCGAGATGGAATGCGGTATCGAAACTGGCGTAGGCCGGCGCGTTTTCGTCTTCCAGATACAGCTTGGTCAGCTTGGGATAAGGATCGTCGTCGCTCCCGGGCGGCGGGTCCTTGAGGTCTTTGCTCAGCGACTGGTGCAACTGCACCCGGTCGAGCAGCAGGTCATTGCTTTGGCCGGTCTTTTCATCCCACAGCGACTGGGCAACAAACAAAAGGCGTCCGCCGGCCCGGGTCCAGTTCAGCACTTGATCGATCTGGCGCGGGGTCATGTTGTACCGGTCCCCGAGCAACAACAGGCTGTGCTGACGCGGCTCCAGGGTGGGCAGAATGTCGAGGCTGTTGGCGTGGCTCACCGACAGGCCCTGTTTGCGCAAAAAATGCTCGGCGGCGAGATAAGGGTTGGCCTGGGCTTCGGGCGAGGGGCCGTGATCGATAGCTGTCTGATAGGGCGTCGCCTTGACGTACAGATAAACACTCAGCGCGATCAATAGCACGGCGATGAACACGCCGACCGCCAGCCAGCGTTGCCGGTTCAATGCACCGCTCCCGGGCCGAACAGGGCTCGCCAGCCGTCACAGAGTTCCTGTTGCAAATGCGCGGGAGGCAGGCGATGCCCGTAGGCCATGTTCTGCCAGTGCCCGGTCAGGTTTTTACTGAAGGCCAGCAAGGCAGGTTGTTGCAGGTGTTCGATGCGCTCCAGGACCTGGCCTTCGGTGTCGGCGGGTTTCAGCGCCATGTTGAAGTCGTGCAGCAAGTGGCTGAGCAGACCGCGATAGAGCAATCCGAGGGCCTCGCGAGGGTGGGTTTGCCAAAGGCGTTCGGCGCTGGCGGCGATGTCGGCGGGCAGGGTTTCGCGGTTGAGGTCCAGGCCAAAAGCCTGTTGCGGTAACGGCCGCGCGACCTTGCGGTTCAAGGCCGGTCGACGGCTGACGAAGGCTTGCAACCAGTCACGGTAATGCCAGATCAATAAACCAAGGGCACCGATCACGACACCCCACAACACAACTTCAATCAGCCTGGCTGCTGCGCCGAAGCGTTGGTTGTCCAGAAGCTTGAGCAGCGCCTCCAGCCATTCGGTTGATGGGTCATCGTCCGCCGTATCGGCGGCAGGTTTGTCCTCGCCAAACCGATAGCGCGTGACCGATTCCTTGTTCTTGAACGGAGGCTGATCGAGGATCGCCTTGATGCTGTCCCGGGATGCCTGACTGGTCAGTGGCTGGTCCAGCAAGCGTGGGCTGTCGAGTGAAATGACTGGCTCGGCTGCCCACACGGTTTGTGTTGTCGGCATCAACAGGAACGCCGCCAGCAACAGGGTGACGGCGACGCTGGTCAGGCGTTGGCGCATACGACGGAAGACCAGTTCGATATCCCAGGCCTCCAGCACCGTGCGCCGATTCAGATAGAGGCTGAAACCGCAGGCGACATAAACCGGCTCCCAGACAATGAGCACCAATGCATAAAAGGCATTGGTCAGGTGTTCCAGCCATCGCCAGTCTTGTGTGGCGGCGGTGATCAAGGTCTGCCAGCTCCAATCAAGCTCGACCTGTTGCGGCAAGAACATATAGAACAGCACCATCAGGCCGATCCACAACGCGCTTTCCAGGTGTACGCCGATGATGGTCAGCCACCGCGCGGCACCGGCGTTGCGCTGCAACAGCACCTGCAAGCGCTGTTGTCGTGGCTGACCACTCAGCCCTTCGAGTTGCATCACCGGCATCAGGAAGCTGCGACTCAGGCTCAAGCGCCGCCAGGTCAGACTCTCCAGCAGTTGCGGTTTGAGCAGCCGCGGAAATTGGCGCAACGCCTGCTTCAGCGTGGGCGTTTCGCCAAACATGGCTTTGGACAAGATGTACAGCGGCAGGCGGTCGAACGCCGGTTTCAGCCACCAGAAGATGAACACGGCGAGGGAGGGCGAATCCCACAGCGCCCAGCTGAGCAGGGCGAAAACCGGCAAGGTCACGATGGCCCAACTGGTCATCAGCAGGCGCCGGTGTCGCTGACTCAGCAGGACGCCCAGGTCCATGGCTTCCCAGGTTGTGCGCGGGCGGATGACAACCGTGGCGTCACTCAGGCGCATGGCGGGCCCGTCCGGCAAACAGCAGATAAGTCGCCACCAACAACCAGAGCGCAGCACCGACCAGGTACTTGGTCATTGGCGCGACCCCGACCGTGGACGACCAGTAAGCTTCGATAAACGCCGCAATCAGCAGAAACAGCATGACCCCGCAAATCAGCAGCACGCTCTTGCGTGCCGCCAATCGCAGGGCTTCGGAGCGGGGCAGGCGTCCCGGCGCGATCAATGCCCAACCCAGTTGCAGGCCGGCGGCACCGGCCAGGGCAATCGCACTCAGTTCGAAGGCGCCGTGACCAACCACGAATGACCAGAAGGTTTGCCCGTAGCCGATGTGCGTCAAATGCCCGGCCACCGCACCAATCATCAAACCGTTGAAGAACAGGAAAAACGCGCTGCCCAGGCCAAACAGCAAACCGCTGGCGAAGGTCTGAAAGGCGATGCCGATGTTGTGCATGATGTAGTAACCGAACATCACCCAGTCTTCACTGGCCGCCCGTTCCGCCGAGCGCCCCAGATGACCGGCCTCGGGGTCGTACATGCCTTGCATCTCGCTGACCTGCTCGGCCGGGATCAGGTTGTAGACCAGGTCGGGGAACAGGTACACCAGCAGTGCAATGCCGATCAGGCTGCCAAAAAACATCAGGCCGGCGGCGAGTACGAAGCGCCACTGTTCGCGCACCAGTCGCGGGAAGTCAGCCAGGATGAAGCCCAGCACGTTGGCACCCAGTCGACTGCGGTGGCGATAAAGCTGTTGATGCCCGCGCAGCACTTGTTGCTGTAGCGAGTCGATCAGAAAGCTGCTGTAACCACGTTCCCGAGCCAGTGCCAGGTGTTGGCAGAGACGACGATAATCACTGGGGAAGCCGGCGACTTGTTCGGCTTCCTTGCCTTGCTCCAGTTGTTCAAGCACAAGAGTAAATTGCTCCCATTCCGCCTTGTGGCGACTTTCGAAAAGGCTTTGCTTCATGTGGGACCCAACAAGCCGCGGGCGATGCCGTTGAGTTCGTCCACGGCACCTGGCGCCGACACTTGCAACGGTTGCGCGAGTAAGGCCGCCAGCTCTTTGACCCGTGCTTCAGAGAGTTCACCCTGACGCTCGGCAAACCCGAGGATGGCGCGTTGTTCGGTCAGCGTCAGCGTAAAAGCCGGGCGCCGGGGCTGAGCGGTGGGCAGTTGTGGTCGGGCGAGTGGTTGTTCGCGGTAGATCACCAGCGTGCCGGCGGCCAGATCGCCGAGGCGCTTGAAGGTGGGATGTTGCAGGCAACTGATGGCCCCGAGGAAATAGCCGAACGGAAGCATGTCGACAAATCGCAGCAGGTTGCGCAGCAGCGAAGCCGACCAGCCGATCGGCGTGCCATCGTCCTGCACCACCCGCAGGCTCATCCAGTGCTTGCCTGGCGAACGACCCTGATTGAGCACTTCGAACAGCACCATGTACCACCAGCTCACCACGAACAACAGAATCGAGCCGAGCCCTGCACCGAGTTTTCCGAGGAATGCCAGGACAATAAATAGCAGGCCGACGATCAACCCGCGCAGCGCCAGATCGATGGAGAACGCCAGCGCACGAACCATCAACCCGGCAGGGCGCAGTGGCAGGTCGATGCCTTCCGGCGTTTCGACTTGGTACCGCGTATCCAGTGGCGGGGACAGCGTCGCTTTCCTTGGCAGTGCTGTGGTCTCGAGCATGGGCAACCTTGATGTGGCCTGTTCGGGATTCGATGTCCGTCCGATGCTAGCAGCCTCTCGGGGGAAAACGACATAACTATGTATTGCACGGCAAGTGGCCAGAGGTGATTGAATGACGAGATTACTGGCCGGGGCGGGATGTGAACGCCTAGACTTCGCCGATCTTCAGTTCAGGAATAGCCCGTGACCTCTATCTTCTGGTACGACTATGAAACCACTGGCATCAACCCCCGTTGCGACCGCCCACTCCAGATGGCGGGGATTCGCACTGACTTCGATCTCAATGAAATAGACGAGCCGGTCAACCTTTACTGCCAGCCCAGTGAAGACATCCTGCCCCATCCGGCGGCCTGTGCGATCACGGGTATTACGCCTGGCCGACTGGCCGAGCAAGGCTTGAGCGAAGCCGACTTCATGACCCGGGTGCACGCCCAGCTCGCTGCGCCCGGCACGTGTGGGGCGGGGTACAACACGTTGCGTTTCGACGACGAGATGACCCGTTACAGTCTTTACCGAAACTTTTTCGACCCTTATGCGCGCGAGTGGCAGGGCGGTAACAGCCGCTGGGACCTGATCGATGTGGTGCGTGCAGCCTATGCCTTGCGCCCTGACGGCATCGTTTGGCCGACGGACGACGAGGGGCGGATAACGCTCAAACTCGAACGCCTGACTGCCGCCAATGGCATTGATCACGGAAATGCTCACGAAGCGCTATCGGACGTTCGAGCCACCATCGCCCTGGCGCGTCTGATCCGGGAAAAGCAGCCGAAGTTGTATGACTGGTTGTTTCAGTTGCGCGGTAAACAAAAGGTGATGGATCAGATTCGGTTGTTGCAGCCGATGGTGCACATCTCCGGGCGCTTTTCAGCGGCGCGCAGTTATGTCGGTGTGGTCCTGCCCCTGGCCTGGCACCCGCGCAACAAAAACGCATTGATTGTCTGTGACCTGCACCTGGACCCTCAGGGTTTGCTCGATCTTGATGCCGACACCTTGCGTCAACGGCTGTATACCCGCCGCGATGACTTGGCCGAGGGTGAGTTGCCGGTGCCGCTCAAACTTATCCACATCAATAAATGCCCGGTGGTGGCGCCGTTGTCGGTACTTCGCTCTGAAGATCAGCAACGTTTGGGGCTGGATATGTCGCTCTACCAAGAGCGCACGCTGCGGCTAAGTGACGCACAAACAGTTTGGCGAGATAAAGTTCAGGCGATTTACGCCAGCGAAGATTTCACCTCGAGCCAAGATCCTGAGCAACAGTTATACGATGGTTTTATCGGTGATCGGGATCGGCGTCTTTGTGAGCAAGTCCGGTCTGCCGACCCTGCTCAATTAGCGCAACAACAATGGCCTTTCGATGATGAACGATTGCCTGAATTATTGTTTCGATATCGCGCACGCAACTTCCCCGATACGTTGAGTTTCGAAGAGCAAGAACGCTGGCGAATATTCTGTCAGCAACGTTTGTCAGCACCCGAGTGGGGGGCGCCAAATACGCTGGAAACTTTTGAAGAGGCCGCCGCCCAATGGAGTATTACGGCTACATCGTTTCAGCGAGAGGTGCTGAATGAATGGCAGAATTATGTCCAGGAATTACGCAAACGTTTGAATCTTTGAAATCGAAAATGTCCGGGTGCTGAATCCCGGGCATAAAAAAACGCCAGCAGATGCTGGCGTTCTTTTTTGTCGCGGATGGTCTGCGACAAGCGCTACGGCTTAGCCCAGCAGGGTAGCCCAGCCTTCAACCACGTCACCGCCCCACTTGGCTTTCCACTCTTTCAGAGTTTTGTGGTTGCCACCTTTGGTTTCGATGACTTCGCCGTTGTGCGGGTTTTTGTATTGTTTAACTTTGCGAGCACGCTTGGTGCCAGTAGTTTTTACTGCGCCGCCGCGTGGTGCTTTGGATTTGGACTCTGGATCCAATAGCGCAATGATGTCACGCAGAGACTTGGAGTACTCGCCCATCAGGGTGCGCAGTTTGCCTTCGAATTCCAGCTCGGTTTGCAGTTTGTCGTCTTGGGACAGGTTCTTCAAACGGGCTTGCAGCTCTTTGATAGCTTCTTCGGTGGCGCGGTATTCGTTGATCAAGGACATGAGGACTACCTTATGTTGAGGCGCTGGATGGCAGGTGACAGTGCGGCAATAATAGTCAGGGTGTTTCATCAAGTAAACATTTAACCGGAGTTTTATTTAAATTAGTTACGGTGAATAGGGAATAAATTGCCGGTGCAGTTAAATAGTGTGATGCAGTCATCACAGATGTTCACAATTGGGCACTTGAAGATTGGCAACATGAACACCATCGCGCGGGTAGCGGGTGCTGCCAGAACCTGTGCCGCCCACCTTTGTGCCGGCCCAAACGTCATCAATACTGCAGTTTTGCTGCGCAATCGCTAGAATGGCCGCCTTTGCGAAGTTCTGGAGTTTGACCCTCATGCGCACTTTTCGGCTGGTGATTGCTTGCCCGGACCGCGTCGGCATCGTTGCTAAAGTCAGTAACTTTCTGGCGTCACATAACGGCTGGATCACTGAAGCGAGCCATCACTCGGACAATCTCAGTGGCTGGTTTTTCATGCGTCACGAAATTCGTGCCGATTCGCTGCCCTTCGGTATCGATGCCTTTCGCGAAGCGTTTGCACCGATTGCCGAAGAGTTCTCGATGAACTGGCGCATCACCGATACCGAGCAGAAAAAGCGCGTGGTCCTGATGGCCAGTCGCGAGTCTCACTGCCTCGCCGACTTGTTGCACCGCTGGCACAGTGATGAGCTGGATTGCGAAATTTCCTGCGTGATCTCCAACCATGACGACTTGCGCAGCATGGTCGAGTGGCACGGGATTCCGTATTACCACGTACCGGTCAATCCACAGGATAAAGAACCGGCATTCGCCGAAGTCTCACGCCTGGTCAAACAGCACGACGCCGAAGTGGTCGTACTTGCCCGCTACATGCAAATACTGCCGCCCGAGTTGTGCCGCGAATATGCTCACAAGGTCATCAACATTCACCACAGCTTCCTGCCGTCGTTCGTCGGTGCCAAACCGTATCACCAGGCATCGATGCGTGGCGTGAAGTTGATTGGCGCTACTTGCCACTACGTGACCGAAGAACTGGATGCCGGTCCGATCATCGAACAGGACGTTGTTCGCGTCAGCCACAGTGACAGTATCGACGACATGGTGCGTTTCGGTCGGGACGTCGAGAAGATGGTGCTGGCCCGTGGTCTGCGTTATCACCTGGAAGATCGGGTGCTGGTGCACGGCAACAAAACCGTCGTGTTCTGACAGCCACACAACACGGTTGAAATTCGAAGGGCCTGGGCGTTCAATCGCTTCAGGCCCTTCGCCGTTTCTGCACTGAGGACATGACCATGGCCGATCCACTCGACAAAGCGACATCCAAGGCGCCTGCCACATTGGGAGAGGGCTGTTTGAGCCGCTACGACCCGGATGACATGAACCCCGAAGACGGCACGGAGTTTCCCGGTGCCGCCGAGTTGTGGGAACAGTTGCAGAACGAGCCCGACGATAAAATCAAGCCTGTTTGAACTTCATCAACTTCTTCAGCAGCGGCCGCCCAAGCATCAGCAAAAACACCGGGCCACCAACCACCAGATAAAAGTAATAAGTCACCGCCCGCCAGATCAGAATCGCCGCCGCCGCGGTGGATTTTCCCACCATTGGCGCCAGCAGCGCCGCCGACGTCAACTCCGCCGCCCCGGCACCGCCCGGCAACAGGCTGAATTGCCCCGCGCTCAGCGAAAGCATCTGGATCAGAAAGCTCCAGGCCCACTGCAAATCCGCCCCGAGCCCACGCAATGCCAGATACAGCACGCTATAGCGCAAGACCCAATGCAGGCAGGTCAGGGCAAACACCGTGATGAGCGTCTGAAAGGGCAGCTTCAATGTGTCGGTGAACGCCGCCAGAAAGTGCAGGAGTTTTCGCGCCCAGCGCAGGCGTGTGGTGGTTTTGACATTCAGGCGAGCGAGCAACCGACCGCTCAGACGAATCAGCACTCGATGGTAGCGGGCGACCACCACGCAACTGAACAACCCGCCGAACATTGAAATGGCGCTGACGGTCAGCAGCCATTCCATGCGTTGGCTGAGGTGCTGGAACAACGCATAAATCAGGATCCCGCTCAGCGCGCAGAGAAAAAACAGCAAATCGCTCAGTTGATCCATGGCAAACACGGCGCTGCCCCTGGCTGGCCGGACGCCATTGCGTGCCAGCAGCGCCATGATCGTCAGCGGCCCGCCGCTGCCGCCGGGGGTAGCGCAATAGGCGAACTCGGCGGCCATCACCACCCCGAGACTTTTTAGCGGGCCCACCTTGTCACGCTGATCCCCGAGCAACAGGCGCAAGCGCATCGTGTTCAGCACCCAGCACAGCAGGATCATGCCGAACATGATCAGCAGCCATGTCAGCGGAAAGCTTCGCAGTCGATACCAGGTTTCGTTACCGCCCAGCAGCGACGGAATCAGCACCGCAGCGAGCAGCGCGACGAGCAGCAGAATCCCGCGACTCATGCGGCGCGACCCATACGGTCGCTTTGCAGCGCCAGCCAGCGCGCCTTGGTCATCGGTACACGTCCTTCGTCGAGCAAGCGCTTGAGGGTTTGCAGCCAGTAAGTGCGCGAGAACTCGTGGCGCATATCGACCGGGTGCAAGCCAAGACGAATCACCGGTGCTTGCTGCCAGCGTTGTTCGCGTTGATCGCTGACGAGCTTCGACAACCCCCGACGCCAGGCACTACGCGCACTCCAGACCAGGCCCGGCGCGTCGACCGCGGTGAAGTCCGGCAGACGATACAGATGCTGCGAATCGCTGGTGTATCTCAGGGGTAACTGGCGCAAGGCCTGGCGCGTCCCTTCGCTCATCAACCAGGCCGGAGCGACGAAGCCTTCCAGCGGCCAGAGATAACGGTGGAACACTTCGATGCCGGCGCGCAGGCGGGCGAGGGCGGCTTCTTGAGACAGGCTGTAAAACTCGCCTTCGTGGGTGTAGATCCGGCGCATGAACCAATCTCGTGGTGTGTGGGGGGGCGGATCTTCATCGCAATGAAAGTAACCGTGTAATGCCAGTTCGTCACCTCGGGCGATACGGCTGTTGAGCAAACGACGAAATCCCGGATGCTCCTCCAGATCGTTGTGCTTGTGGAAATCGGGCACCACCAACCAGGTCATCGGCACCTCGCCCAAGGCGTCGACGGTTTCAACAAAGGGTTGATAATCGGCCCAGGTTTGCGGTGCGACGTCGTGCAGCACGAGTAACAGGCTGGGCGGGTTCATGGGCTCAACCATTGGCGGTCAGCGGCCAGTGGCTGCCGAGCACCGCGTGATAATGCCCCAGCAGGCTGTTGACCACCGTGTCCCAGGAGTACTGCCGCTCGACATGGCTGCGGGCCTGTTTGCCCAAAACGACGCTGCCCGAACTGAACAGCTCGCGGACCGCGTTGGCCATCGCCAATGGATTATTCGGCGGGCAGAGCAGGCCGCATTGTTCGGTGATGATTTCCTGAAAGGACCCGGCCGCCACGGCCACCACCGGAATGCCACTGGCCATGGCTTCAAGAACCACCAGGCCAAAGGTTTCCTGGTCACCGGCATGCAGCAGCGCATCGGCGCTGGCCATCAATCGCGCCAAGTGTACCGCCGTACAGAACTCACCGATCACGGTAACGTTGTCGGGCACTGCGGCCGGCATCGACGAACCTACCAGCAGCAGGTGATAGCGTCGGCCCAGGTGTTTCATGCAGTCGAGCAGCACCGGCAGGTTTTTTTCCTTGGAGCCGCGCCCGGCGAAGATCAGCAGATGAGTGTTCTCATCAATGCCCAATTCGGCCCGCAAACCCGAGTCTCGTGCAGTGGGATTGAAGGTTTGCAAGTCGACGCCCAGCGGTTGCACGAAAACGTTCTTCACCCCCAGCCCGATCAGTTTGTCGGCCATGACCTGGCTGGGCGCCAGAACCCGATCGAAGTTGCCATAGAGCTTGCTGACATAGGCTTCGACGTTGGTGGTGACCCAGTTGCCCATGCGATTGCTGACCAGCAGCGGCAGGTCTGAATGATAAAAACCGATCACCGGGACATCGAGTTGCCGCCGGGCGTCGAGGGCCGCCCAAGCGGTGAGATAGGGGTCGCCGACCTCGATCAGGTCAGGCTGTAAATCCTGCAGAACATTGCGCCAGGGCGCTAGACGGAGGGGGAAACGATAACCCTTGCCGAAGGGCAGGGCGGGGGCCGGAACCGTGTAAACGCCATCCTGTTCGCTCAAGTGAGCCCCAGGGATCAGCAGACTGTGGCGAATGCCCGGCTTGATGCTCAGGCGACGGTGCTTTGCATCCAGATACGTGCGCACGCCACCGCTGGCAGGGGCGTAGAACATGGTTATGTCAGCGATATGCACGATGAACATCCCTCCGGTCCGTTGAGCTCCCTTGGTTGACCTTTATGAAGGATAGATGTTCGGTTGGGGTTTTGTGGCGGGGCGTCGATCGCGCCCCCTCACCCTAACCCTCTCCCAGAGGTAGAGGGGACTGACCGAGTTGTTCTTAGAGCTACATCGACCTGAAAGTCCGAGTCGAACTCAGGTTTGAAAGGCTTGAAGATCGACTCCCTTTCCCCTCTCCCCACTGGGGAGAGGGCGGGATCTTGAAGTTTAAATACGGAAACTGCCCACCAACTGCTTCAGCCGCGCCGCCTGCTGCTCAAGATCGGCACACGCCCGCAACGTCGACTGCAGGTTTTCCACCCCTTCCTGATTCAGTGTGTTGATCTCGGTAATGTCGACGTTGATCGACTCCACCACCGCCGTCTGTTCCTCGGTCGCCGTGGCCACCGACTGGTTCATCCCGTCAATCTCGCCAATACGCAACGTCACGCTGTTCAACCGCTCGCCGGCCAGGTTGGCGATTTCGACGCTGTCCTGACTGTGGCGCTGGCTGTCGCTCATGGTGCTGACGGATTCGCGGGCGCCGACTTGCAGCTCCTCGATCATGGTCTGCACCTGTTGCGCCGATTCCTGAGTGCGGTGCGCCAGGTTGCGCACTTCATCGGCCACCACGGCAAAACCCCGACCGGCTTCACCGGCACGTGCTGCTTCGATGGCCGCGTTGAGCGCCAGCAGGTTGGTTTGCTGGGAGATGCTGGTGATTACTTCGAGAATCTGCCCGATGTTCACGGTTTTGCTGTTCAGCGATTCGATGTTGGTGCTCGAGGCGCTGAGCATGCTCGACAGCTGATTCATCGCGACAATGCTGCGATCCACCACTTGCTGGCCATCTTCGGCCAGGCTGCGGGCATCGCTGGCCTGGCTCGAGGCTTGTGCGGCATTGCGGGCGATTTCCTGAGCGGCGGCGCCGAGCTGGTTGATCGCTGCGGCCACGCTGCTGGTGCGCGAAGCCTGTTGGTCGGAGTTGAACATCGACGAGTTCGAGGCGGCCACGACACGCAGAGCCACTTCGTTGACTTGCCCGGTGGCCGACGACACTTCGCGGATCGAACCGTGAATGCGTTCCACGAAGCGGTTGAACGCGGTACCGAGGACACCGAATTCATCGTTGTTCACGATGGTCAGACGTTTGGTCAGGTCGCCTTCGCCGTCGGCGATGTCTGCCATGGCGCGGGTCATGACGTGCAGCGGCTGGATCAGGATGCGGATCAGCATGCCCAGCAGAGCAATGATGATGGCCACGGCAATGACCGTCGCAATGAGCGCCGAGGCGCGGAATTCGCTGAGTTTGGAGAAGGCTTTGTCCTTGTCCACTGACAGGCCGATGTACCAGTTGACTGAGGACAGCCCTTTGATCGGTGTAAAGGTCACGATGCGAGTTTTGCCGTCGACGTCTACTTCACTGAAGTCGCTGCTGATGCGCGGGGTGTTTTTCGGGTACGCCTCGCTCAGGGACTTCATCACCAGCGCTTTGTCCGGGTGGACCAGGATTTTTCCGTCGGCGCCGACCAGAAACGCATAACCCATGCCGTCGAAGTCCAGTGCGTTGAGGCTGTCGGTGATCACCTGCAAGCTCAAGTCACCACCGACCACGCCAATGTTTTGACCGTCCTTGAGTACGCTATTAACGATGGAAATCACCAACTGGCCAGAAGCCAGGTCGATGTAGGGTTCGGTCAGGGCAGAACCGCTGGTGCTTTGCGCGCTCTTGTACCAAGGACGGGCACGAGGGTCATAACCGTCGGGCATCTTGCTGTCCGGGCGGATGATGAAGGTGCCATCTTTGTTGCCCAGGTAGGCGCCCATAAAGGTCGACGACACGGCCTTCTGTTCCAGCAGGTTGGAAACATTGGCTGTATCTGCGTTCAAGGCAACGGTTTGCGACAGGTTTTCGATCAGCAGGCTGCGGCCGGCCAGCCAGGTTTGAATGTTTTTCGCGGTGACGCTGCCCATTTCCTGCAAGTAATTGTCCAGATCGCGGCGTATCGCATTGCGCTGCAAATAGTCGTTGTACAGCGTGAACGAGGCGAAGGCGGCAATGACGATGAGGGCGGCGGCCAGCAGGATTTTATGGCTGAAGCGCAGATTTTTGTTCATGGCTTGAGGGGTCCGCTAAGGTCTTATTGTTCGGGGCGCGTTGCTGTGAATGCGCGCAAAATGAGTGCGCAATGGAGCGAGTCGGTAATTCCTGCTCTCCATAGGGGAATGTCGGACCTTGCTTTCAATTGGGTCTCTCGCTTATTCCTATCGGCCGTGAAGGATCAAAGATTAACCATGGGTGACAAAATGCCTGACTCATTACAACTCGTTATCGGTGCCGATCTCGCCGGGCAGCCCATTGCCCAGGCCATGCGTCTGGCGAACCGTCATGGTTTGGTCGCGGGCGCTACCGGGACGGGCAAAACCGTCACCTTGCAACGGATGGCCGAAGCCTTCAGCGATGCCGGCGTGGCGGTGTTCGCCGCCGATATCAAGGGTGACCTGTGTGGTCTGGGCGCCGCCGGCAACCCTCAAGGCAAAATCGCCGAGCGGATCGCCGGGATGCCCTGGCTGAACCACACGCCTCAAGCGTATCCGGTGACCCTGTGGGACATTCACGGTCAGTCCGGTCATCCGTTGCGCACAACCTTGAGCGAAATGGGGCCGTTATTGATTGGCAGTCTGCTGGAGCTGACCGACAGTCAGCAATCGGCGCTGTACGCCGCGTTCAAGGTGGCGGACCGTGAAGGGCTGTTGCTGCTGGACCTCAAGGATCTGAAGGCACTGCTCAATCACCTGCGTGACAACCCCGAATTGCTCGGTGAGGACGCCGCGCTGATGACCACCGGTTCCAGTCAGGCGCTGTTGCGGCGTCTGGCGACCCTGGAACAGCAGGGCGCCGAAGCGCTGTTCGGTGAGCCGGCACTGCAACTCGAAGACATTCTGCAGCCGACCGCCGAGGGCCGCGGGCGCATTCATCTGCTCGATGCCAGCCGTCTGGTGCACGAAGCGCCGAAGGTCTACGCAACGTTCCTGTTGTGGCTGCTGGCCGAACTGTTCGAGCAACTGCCAGAGCGCGGCGATGCGGACAAACCGCTGCTGGCGTTGTTTTTCGACGAAGCACATTTATTGTTCGCCGGTACGCCCAAGGCGTTGCAGGATCGTCTTGAGCAAGTGGTGCGGCTGATTCGCTCGAAAGGTGTTGGCGTGTATTTCGTCACCCAATCGCCGGGCGACTTGCCGGATGACGTGCTGGCTCAGCTCGGTTTGCGCATTCAGCATGGCCTGCGCGCGTTCACCGCCAAGGAGCAGAAATCCCTGCGAGCAGTGGCTGAAGGCTTCCGGCCGAACCCGGCGTTCGATGCCTTGTCGGTGCTGACCGAGCTTGGGATTGGCGAGGCGCTGGTCGGCACGTTGCAGGACAAGGGCACGCCGGAGATGGTCCAGCGGGTATTGGTGGCACCGCCGCAATCGCGGATCGGGCCGTTGAGCGAGACTGAACGTACAGCGCTGATCGCGGGGTCGCCATTCAAAGGGCGGTATGACAAACCCGTTGATCGCGAATCGGCTTATGAAGTGTTGATGGGGCGTAAGGGTCTGACACCTGATCCCGAGGCGACGCCGGCCAAACCTGCACCCGAGGAACCAAGCTTTACCGAACAGGCTGGGGAGTTTCTCGGTACGGCGGCCGGACAGGCGTTGAAATCAGCGATGCGACAGGCGGCTAATCAGTTGGGCCGACAATTGGTGCGCGGGCTGATGGGCTCGCTGCTCGGCGGAAGTAAACGCCGCTGAATAACTTTTGAGTTGACACATCCCCTGTAGGAGCGAGGCTTGCCCGCGAAGAGGCCCGTGAGGGCGCTAAAAGCTTCGCGGGCAAGCCTCGCTCCTACAGGGGAATGTAGTGATTTCAGGTCTTGGGTTTGGCGTGAGCCGCCAACCGTTCCAGCGCTGCCCGCAGATTCGGGTCGCTGATCCCGTCGGCTGTGGCCTGAATGGTCGCGCCTGCATCAGTCGACAAGCTGATGGTGTGGCCAGCCGCCCCTTGCTGAACGGTCGGTGGCTGTACCTTGAACAGAATCCGCGTCAGGCTGGCGAATTCGTCGAACATCTGTAGTTGCCGTTGCAGACGCTTTTGCTGATAACGCAGGCGGGTTGCCCAATGACCGTCGGTCACTATCAGCAACAGACTGCCTTCGCGCCACGACGCCACATGGCAATGCTCGCGGGCGGCGGGCTGCAATTGGCTTTCCAGCAGACGTTGTAAATGACCCAGGCGTTGAGCGTGGCCGAAGATGGCTTTCAGCGGTTTGGCTTCGCGAAGCAGGACGGCGGGTGCTCTGGCCGTAAGAGGGCGAAATGCCATGATCAGACACCTGAAGTAACAGAGCTGCCATGGTAGCAGAAAGCACCGGATGCACCCGAGCCATTGCTTTGCGCGCGCTTTACCCATTAAATCAACAAGTAACTTCTGCCGCGAATGGCTTGAAGTTGTGCAAAAAGCCCTTATTTTAAGTGAGCCCCGTTATAGCGCAGTGCATGCATCGTGGAACAACGCCACTTTCCTCACCATCGTTTCCGGGTAGAATGCTCGTTCGCATGCGGCCATGAGGGCTGCTCGGGCGACTCACGGGGCCGCCCTCCATCCCTTTAGTGTGGAAGATCCTGCCGATATGTTTGCGCCTTTGTTAAAGAAACTTTTTGGAAGCAAGAACGAGCGTGAAGTCAAACGCATGCTCAAGACGGTGCAACTCGTCAATGCCTTCGAAGAGCAAATGGTGGCCCTTTCGGACGATCAATTGCGTGCCAAGACAGATGAGTTCAAGGCCCGCATCGCCAAAGGGGAAACCCTCGACAAGCTGCTGCCAGAAGCCTTTGCGGTCGCCCGCGAAGCCGGCAAGCGCATCATGGGTATGCGCCACTTCGACGTCCAGCTGATCGGCGGCATGACCTTGCATGAAGGCCAGATCGCGGAAATGCGTACCGGTGAAGGCAAGACCCTGGTGGCAACACTGGGCGTTTACCTCAACGCACTGTCCGGCAAGGGCGTGCACGTTGTGACGGTGAACGACTACCTGGCCCGTCGTGACGCCAACTGGATGCGTCCACTCTACGAATTCCTCGGAATGTCGGTCGGTGTTGTCACGCCGTTCCAGCCGCCGGAAGAGAAACGTCTGGCTTACGCTGCCGACATTACCTACGGCACCAACAACGAATTCGGTTTCGACTACCTGCGCGACAACATGGCGTTCAGCATGGAAGAAAAATTCCAGCGCGAACTCAATTTTGCCGTGATCGACGAAGTCGACTCCATCCTCATCGACGAAGCCCGTACCCCGCTGATCATTTCCGGTCAGGCCGAGGACAGCTCCAAGCTGTACATCGAGATCAACAAACTGATCCCGCAGCTTGAGTTGCACATCGAAGAAGTGGAAGGCGAAGTCACCAAGGCCGGCCACTACACCGTCGACGAGAAGACTCGTCAGGTTGAGCTCAACGAAGCCGGTCACCAGTTCATCGAAGACATGCTGACCCGCGTTGGCCTGCTGGCCGAAGGCGAGAGCCTGTACTCGGCGCACAACCTTGGTCTGCTGACCCACGTTTATGCCGGTCTGCGCGCTCATAAACTGTTCAATCGCAACATCGAATACATCGTGCAGGATGGCCAGGTCGTTCTGGTCGACGAACACACCGGTCGCACCATGCCGGGTCGCCGTCTGTCCGAAGGCCTGCACCAGGCTATCGAAGCCAAGGAAAACCTGAACATTCAGGCCGAAAGCCAGACCCTGGCCTCGACCACGTTCCAGAACTACTTCCGTCTGTACAACAAGCTGTCCGGCATGACCGGTACTGCTGACACCGAAGCGTTCGAATTCCACCAGATCTACGGTCTGTCGGTGATGGTTATCCCGCCGAACAAACCGCTGGCGCGTAAAGACTACAACGACCTGGTGTTCCTGACCGCCGAAGAGAAATACGCGGCGATCATCAATGACATCAAGGAATGCATGACCCAGGGCCGTCCGGTGCTGGTGGGTACTGCAACCATCGAAACGTCCGAGCACATGTCTGCGCTGCTGCAGAAGGAAGGCATCGAACACAAGGTTCTGAACGCCAAGTTCCACGAAAAAGAAGCCGAGATCATTGCCCAGGCCGGTCGCCCAGGTGCACTGACCATCGCCACCAACATGGCCGGTCGTGGTACCGACATCCTGTTGGGCGGTAACTGGGAAGTGGAAGTGGCCACCCTGGAAGACCCGACCCCTGAGCAGATTGCCCAGATCAAGGCCGACTGGCAGAAACGTCACCAGCAAGTGCTCGAATCGGGCGGTTTGCAGGTGATTGCTTCCGAGCGTCACGAATCGCGCCGTATCGACAACCAGCTGCGTGGTCGTGCCGGTCGTCAGGGTGACGCCGGTTCCAGCCGTTTCTACCTGTCGCTGGAAGACAGCCTGATGCGCATCTTCGCCTCTGATCGGGTGAAGAACTTCATGAAGGCCCTGGGCATGCAGCCTGGCGAGGCGATCGAGCACCGCATGGTGACCAACGCCATCGAGAAGGCTCAGCGCAAGGTTGAAGGCCGCAACTTCGATATTCGTAAGCAACTGCTCGAGTTCGACGACGTCAACAACGAACAACGTAAAGTGATCTATCACATGCGTAACAGTTTGTTGGCCGCCGACAACATCGGTGAAACCATCGCCGACTTCCGTCAGGACGTGCTCAACGCTACCGTCAGCGCGCACATTCCACCGCAATCGCTGCCTGAGCAGTGGGACGTGGCCGGTCTGGAAGCGGCGTTGCAGAGCGACTTCGGTGTGGCGTTGCCGATCCAGAAATGGCTCGACGAAGACGATCACCTGTACGAAGAAACCCTGCGCGAGAAGCTCATGGCCGAGCTGCTGGCCGCGTACAACGAGAAAGAAGAGCAGGCGAGCGCCGAAGCGCTGCGCACCTTCGAGAAGCAAATCGTTCTGCGTGTGCTCGACGACCTGTGGAAAGACCACCTGTCGACCATGGATCACCTGCGTCACGGCATCCACTTGCGTGGTTACGCACAGAAGAACCCGAAGCAAGAGTACAAGCGCGAGTCCTACACGCTGTTCTCCGAGCTGCTGGATTCGATCAAGCGCGACTCGATCCGTGTGCTGTCCCACGTTCAGGTTCGCCGCGAAGATCCGATCGAAGAAGAACAACGCCTGCGCCAGGAAGCCGAAGCGCTGGCTGCGCGCATGCAGTTCCAGCACGACGAAGCTCCGGGGCTTGAGCAACCGGAACTGCTGGGTGAAGAGGTCGATGTCGCCCTGGCCATCGCGCCGGTACGCAATGAACAGAAGCTGGGCCGCAACGAACTTTGCTACTGCGGTTCGGGCAAGAAGTTCAAGCATTGCCACGGGCAGATCCAGTAAAACCCGTTTCATACGCTGAAATACCCGCGCCGCGACCGGCTTATGCCGTCGCGGCGTTTTGCCATTTAAACCACCGTTCTTCCTGAAAGCGGTGCTGACATCATTTATTAAGGAGCGCATTCATGGCTGTTGGTCTTGGTCCTTTGCCTACGTTGCACCCGGTTGCCGGTTTTGAACTCGGTATCGCCTCGGCTGGCATCAAACGCCCGGGGCGCAAGGATGTTGTGGTCATGCGCTGTGCCGAAGGTTCCACGGTCGCGGGCGTGTTCACCCTGAACGCTTTTTGCGCGGCTCCCGTGATCCTGGCCAAGCAGCGCGTGCAAGGTCCGGTGCGTTACCTGTTGACCAATACCGGCAATGCCAACGCCGGCACTGGCGAACCAGGCCTTGCCGCCGCCGAGCGCACCTGCGCCAAACTGGCTGAGCTGACTGGCGTCGACGCCAGCCTGGTGCTGCCGTACTCCACCGGTGTGATCGGCGAGCCGCTGCCGGTCGAGAAAATCGAAGGGGCTCTGCAAGCCGCCCTCGACGACCTGTCGGTCAACAACTGGGAAGCTGCCGCCACCGGCATCATGACCACTGACACCCTGCCCAAAGGTGCCAGCCGCCAGTTCCAGCATGACGGCGTGACCATCACCGTCACCGGTATCAGCAAAGGCGCGGGCATGATCCGCCCGAACATGGCGACTATGCTCGGCTACATCGCCACCGACGCCAAAGTCTCCCGCGACGTGCTGCAAAACCTGCTGCTGGACGGTGCCAACAAGTCGTTCAACCGCATCACCATCGACGGCGACACCTCGACCAACGACTGCTGCATGCTGATCGCCACCGGTCAGGCTGCACTGCCGGAAATCACTGAAGCCAGCGGTGATTTGTTCGCCAAGCTGAAACAGGCCGTGTTCGAAGTGTGCATGGACGTGGCCCAGGCCATCGTTCGCGACGGCGAAGGCGCGACCAAGTTTGTGACCGTTGAAGTCAACGGCGGCGGCAATCACCAGGAATGCCTGGACGTCGGTTACACCGTGGCTCACTCGCCGCTGATCAAGACCGCACTGTTCGCCTCCGACCCGAACTGGGGCCGCATTCTGGCCGCCGTGGGCCGTGCCGGCGTACCGAACCTGGACGTGAGCAAGATCGACGTGTTCCTCGGTGAAGTGTGTATCGCCAGCCGTGGCGCTCGTGCATCGACCTACACCGAAGCCCAGGGCGCGGCCGTGATGCAGCAGGAAGAAATCACGATCCGTATCGAGCTGGGTCGCGGTGATTGCAGCGAAACCATCTGGACCACCGACCTGTCCCACGAATACGTGAAAATCAACGCCGAATACCGTACTTAAGACCGAGTCGCGGCCTTCGCGAGCCTGCTCGCGAAGGCGGTTTGTCAGTCACCACAAGACTGGCCTGCTTCCCTCATCAAAAGGTCCCGAACATGAGCCTGCACCTGATCATCGGCGACAAACTGCATTCCTCCTGGTCCCTGCGCGGCGCGTTGGCCCTCGACCTGGCCGGCGTTCCTTACACCGAAGAACTGATCAAGCTGAACCAGCCGGATACGCGTGAGCGTCTGCTCAAGCACTCGCCGACCGGCAAAGTCCCGCTGTTGAAAACCGAACACGGCACCATCGCCGACTCCCTGGCGATTGCCGAGTATCTGGCAGAGCAGTTCCCCGACGCCGGCCTCTGGCCCAAAGACACCGCCGCCCGCGCCCAGGCCCGTTCGGCCTGTGCGCAGATGCACAGCGGTTTCTTCGCCATGCGCGGCAACATGCCATTCGACCTGAGCCACGACGCAGCGCTGTCGCCGACCCCGGCTGACGTCCAGGCCGACATTGAGCGGATGTTGGCGTTGTGGGCCGAGTGCCGTGCCGCCGCCACCGAAACCGGTCCGTACCTGTTTGGCGGCGCGACCCTGGCCGATGCCTTCTTCGCACCGATCGCCGTGCGCCTGCGCACCTATCAGGTAAGGCTGCCCGCAGCGGACTCGGCCTACGTCGAAACCATCTACCAATGGCCAGCCTTCAAGGCGTGGCAGAAGGCGGGTCTGGAGGAGGTCGGGCAGTGAAGCGAGTACACGTAGCCGCCGCTGTCATCCGCGATGGCAGTGGCAAGATCCTCATCGCCCGCCGTGCCGACACCCAGCATCAGGGGGGCCTGTGGGAATTCCCCGGTGGCAAGGTCGAGGCCGACGAGTCCGTCGAAACCGCCCTGGCTCGCGAGCTCCATGAAGAGTTGGGCATCGTGGTCAACGCGGCTCGCCCGCTGATCAAGGTCCGGCACGACTACCCGGACAAGCAAGTGTTGCTGGACGTTTGGGAAGTGTCGGCCTTTACTGGCGAACCGCACGGCGCCGAAGGCCAGCCGTTGGAATGGGTCGCGCCCCGCGATCTGCTGAACTACGAGTTCCCGGCGGCCAACCAGCCGATTGTCGCGGCTGCACGGTTACCGGCGCAGTACCTGATTACCCCGGAAGATCTGGAAACCCCGGCCTTGCTGCGTGGTATTCAGAAAGCCATTGCCGGCGGCATCAAGCTGATCCAGTTGCGGGCACCCAACGGCTACGATCCGAAGTACCGCGATCTGGCGGTGGATGCGGCGGGGCTGTGTGCCGGCAAGGCGCAGTTGATGATCAAGGGGCCGTTCGAATGGCTGGGAGATTTCCCGTCCGCCGGTTGGCACATCACCTCCGCGCAACTGCGTAAATATGCGGCGGCTGGTCGCCCGTTACCGGCGTCACGCTGGCTGGCGGCGTCCTGCCATAACGCTGAAGAGCTGGCGTTGGCCGAACAGATGGGGGTGGATTTTGTAACCCTGTCACCCGTGAAGCCTACCCTGACGCATCCGGGGGCTCAGCCGCTGGGTTGGGAGCAGTCTTGCGCGTTGATCGAAGGTTTCAGCAAACCGGTGTTCTTGCTCGGTGGTGTTGGCCCGGCAGAGCTTCAAAAAGCCTGGGAAGCGGGTGCACAGGGTGTGGCGGGGATTCGGGCTTTTTGGCCCCAGGCCTGATTCGGCAGTGAAGCCGCTGGCCCCTTCGCGGGCAAGCCTCGCTCCTACAGAATCACACGAGACCTGTAGGAGCGAGGCTTGCCCGCGAAGGCGTCTTTGGATACGCCGATCAAACCTCTGGTTTGGCCGCCGGCTGCCAGAGAATCTCGGCAATCCCCTGCCGCTTGGCAATCAACCGCGCCACCACAAACAACAAGTCCGACAACCGATTGATGTACGCCAACCCAACCCCGGCCAACGGTTCGACAGCATTCAAATGCTGACACCGCCGCTCGGCACTGCGCGCCAGGCTTCTGCACACATGAGCCTGGGCAATCAACGCCGAACCACCCGGCAGAATGAAATTCTCCAGCGGTCCCAGTTCTTCATTCCACACATCGATCGCGGCTTCCAGACGTTCGACTTCTGTCGTGTTCAGTGCCTGATACACCGGCATCGCCAGTTCACCACCCAAGTCGAACAATCGATGCTGGCAAGACGCCAAAACCTCGATCACCTCGTTCAATCCCGGATAGGTGCCACTTTCCGCCGCCAACCCGGCCAATAGCACACCCACCTGGCTGTTCAGCGTATCGACTTCGCCAATGGCTTCGATCCGCGGATGATCCTTGGGCACGCGGCGGCCGTCGCCCAGCCCGGTTTCGCCTTTGTCGCCGGTGCGGGTGTAAATCTTGGACAAGCGAAAGCCCATGGTTACCTCGATAGCTGATTGAGTTCTTGAGAGACGAGCGGGGTGCCCGCCAAGGGCAGGCGCAAGGTGAAACACGTGCCTTGGCCCAGGGTCGATTGCACTTCCATCTGACCCTTGTGGTTGTTGGTAATGATGAAATACGAGACCGACAGGCCAAGGCCGGTGCCCTGACCGATTTCCTTGGTGGTGAAAAATGGCTCGAAGGTGCGTTTGCGCACGCTCTCGCTCATGCCGATGCCGTTGTCCTCCACCTGGATTTCCGCCCACGGCGGATTCAGTTTGGTGCGCAGAATGATCCGTCCCGGCTCGCGGTCGTCTTCGCGTTGGTGAATCGCCTGGGCGGCGTTTTTCAACAGATTGAGCAGCACTTGCTCCAGTTCGTTCGCGGTGCCGGGCACCGGGCCCAACGCTGGATCGAACTGGCGAATGATCGCCTGGCCCTTGAAGTCGAAACCGATCGCCAGGTCGAAGTCGTTGCTGGCGATTTCCACCGCCTGATCGATCAGCGCCGGCAGGTCGCACGGGGCCATTTGCCGGGTACTGCGGCGACTGAAACTGAGCATGTGCGTGACAATCTTTGCCGCCCGGGCGCCAGCTTGTTGAATGCCGTCGAGCAACTGTGGGACTTCGCGCGCTTGCAGGTATTTGTTGACCGTTTCCAGCGAGATTCCGGTTTGCTCGGCTTGTTCGAGGTTCTTTGGCAGATCAGGCGAAAGGCGTCGGCGAATGTTCTGCACGTTGTGCAGGATCGCGCCTAACGGGTTGTTGATCTCGTGGGCCATACCCGCAGCGAGGCCACCGACCGAGAGCATTTTTTCCGACTGCACCATCATTTCTTCCAGCGACAGGCGCTGAGTGATGTCGTCGATCCGGATCACCACACCACGCCCGGCACCGCCCATCAGCGGGTAGAACGTCAGCGCGTAGTGCTTGGGTTCTTCGTCCTTGAGCCACGTCACCCGTTCAATCTTGGCCACTGTGTGCTGCTCGACGGTTTGCTTGAGCTGTGGCAGAAACGGCTTGAGCGGTTCGAAGGCAAGGAAGATCGGCTGGTTCAAGGCTTCGTCGAGGCGCGTGCCGGAGAGGGCGCTGGCCTCCTGATTCCATTGGGTCACGTAGAGCTGTTCATCGAGGGCGATCAGCGCCGAGGGCATGGAATCGATGATGCTGTTGAGGTAGTTCTGGAAACCGGTGAGCTTCTTCTCGATCTTGCTGCGCACCTGGACTTCGAGTTCCAGCTTGCGATTGGTATGCCGGGTTTCTTCGGCCAGCCCCTGAGCCTGGTCATACGCAGCCTGGGAGTCATCCCGGGCCCGCTTGAGTTGCTGCTCGCGGGCTTCGATCCGCGAGAGCATGGTGTTGAACGCCTCGGCGAGGCTGCCGATTTCGTCATGGTTGCCGCGGGAGGCGCGCAGGGCGTAGTTCTCTTCCCGGGTCACTTGCCGGGACAGCTCTTCCAGTTGATGAATTGGGCGGGTGATCAGGCGTTTGATCTGCCGGGCGATCACCAGCCACAACAGCACACTGAAGATCAGAATCCCGAGGCTGGCGGTCAGGGTCCCGGTGTAGAACGCCATCGGCAGTTCGCTGCTGGCGACCAGTAACAGGTGGCCGGGCGCGGTGCCGGGGCGGGGCAGGGTGATGATTTGATTGCTGCGAAACTCGGTGGCTTGCCAGGATTCAATGTGCCGGTAACGCGTTGGCAGGCTCAGATTGTCGCCATGCTGCAACTGCGCCAGACGCTCGCCCTTGCCGTCATAAAGGGCCGCCGCGCGCAACGGTGAATAGCTGTTGAGCTCATTAAGCAGGCGTTCGGCGCTTTGCGGTGACTGCAAGGCTTCGGACACCAGGCTGGGGTTGGACACCAGGCGGCCGATGGTCTGCAAGGCCTGAGGGGCCATGCTTTCCTGGGAGATGTAGTACGCGGCGCTGATAAAGGTCAGGTTGGCGACCAGCAGGACGGTGGTTAACAGCACCAGCAGGGCGGCCAGCAATTTCTGGCCGACCGGAAGGTTTTCAAGGCGCTGGCGCAATGGCATCAGGTTCATCGCTGAATAGGAACAAGTGGCCAGCGTAGCCGCTGCTCAGTCGCTGGGCAATCCAAGGCTGTGCAGATGGGTGATCAACCGTTGCTCAAGTTGATTGAGGTGTGGCAGGTTGAGTTGATGCCTCGCGGCGACTTTGCAGGCATGACCCAATAGATAGCTGATCTCGGTCCGGCGCTGGTTCGCGACGTCCTGGTACATCGAAGAGTAGTTGGCGGCGGTCGCGTGAATCACCCGTTCGACTTCCTGTTGAAGGTCTTCGGCCGCTGCCGGTTGACCGCAGCGCTCAAGCAACTCGGTCAATTCGCCGCAAAGGGTGGCGACTTCGCAGTGGTGCTCCTGTAGACCGCCGTTACGGCAATCGTGCAGCACGGTCAGCGGATTGATCGCACAGTTGAGCGCCAGTTTTCGCCACAGCCGGGTCAGAATGTCGGTGCTCCACTCGTGGGGAATACCGGCGGCGCTCACGTCATCCAGCCAGATCGGCGCCACGGGATGCCCGGCATCCCCCAGCCAGGTGTAACCGTGGCCGGCGAATACCACGCGCCAGTCGCCATCGCGAAAGGCACCTTCGGTACTCGACGCATAAATGCAGCGCGCTTGCGGGACCTGTGTGGCGACGGCGTCCTGGCTGCCAAGGCCGTTCTGCAACAGGATCAACTCGGCGTCGGGGGCCAGACGCGGTGCCAGTTGGGCCACGGCTTTCTCGGCATCGTAGGCTTTGCAGGCCACCAGCAGGCGGTTGATCGGTTCATTGTTGTCGGGTGTCTCGGCGGGCACTGGATAGCACTGCGCTTTACCGTGTTCGACCAGCGTCAACCCACCCGCCGCCTGATACGCCTGCAAGCGCGCAGCGTCCCGCACGATCAGCTTGACCGGCACACCGGCCCGCGCCAGTCGAGTGGCCCATAAGGTGCCAAGGCTGCCGGCGCCCAGAACATGCCAGGTGGTGGACATCAGCTTTTTGCTCTGTTTATCGCGCGCATGGGAGGCTCGCAGTGAATGATGGGAAAGACCCGTTATAATCAGCGCGGATTTTAACCGCAAGCCAGGCATGCTCCATCGTGATCGAGCATGCCCTTTTATTGGAGAGATTACATGCCGTCGTTCGACGTGGTATCCGAACTGGACAAACACGAAGTCACCAACGCGGTCGAAAACGCCGTCAAGGAACTCGATCGTCGTTATGACCTGAAAGGCAAAGGCACCTTCGAGTTCAAGGAAAAGGACCTGACCGTCAACCTGACTGCTGAAGCCGATTTCCAGCTCGAAGCGATGATTGAGATCCTCAAGCTGGCCCTGGTCAAGCGCAAAATCGACGTGCAGTGCCTTGAAGTCAAGGATGCCTATGCGTCGGGCAAACTGATGAAGCAGGAAGCGGTCCTCAAGGAAGGCATCGACAAAGAGCTGGCGAAGAAAATCGTCGCTCATGTCAAAGACGCCAAGCTCAAGGTTCAGGCTGCCATTCAGGGTGAGCAGGTGCGCATTACCGGCAAGAAGCGTGACGACTTGCAGGAAGCCATCGCGGCCCTGCGCGCCAAGACTTTCGATATGCCGCTGCAGTTCAACAACTTCCGCGACTGACCTTTCAGGCGGGAACCTGTGGGAGCGAGCTTGCTCGCGATTGCGGTGTGTCATTCAACAGTGATGTCGACTGATACGCCCTCATCGCGAGCAGGCTCGCTCCCACAGGGATTGTGTTTAACCTGGTGGCAATTTCCTGCCGCTCATTTTTTCGCGTGCCGGGTAGCCGGAAATCAGGAGAATGTAGATGGATTTGAATACTGAAGTGGACAACCTGGTCAAGGCGTCTCAAGCCTGGATTCCGATGATCATGGAATACGGCAGCCGCGTGCTGCTGGCGGTGATCACCCTGGCCATCGGCTGGTGGCTGATCAACAAGGTCACGCAAAAGCTCGGTGGCCTGCTGGCGCTGCGTAACGCCGACCTCGCGCTGCAAGGCTTCATCAGCAGCCTGGCAAACATCATTCTCAAGGTTCTGCTGATCGTCAGCGTGGCATCGATGATCGGGGTGGAAACCACTTCATTCGTCGCAGCTATCGGTGCGGCAGGTCTGGCCATCGGCCTGGCCTTGCAGGGCAGCCTGGCGAACTTCGCCGGTGGTGTGCTGATTCTGTTGTTCCGCCCGTTCCGCATTGGTGACTGGATCGAAGCCCAAGGTGTTGCCGGTACGGTCGACAGCATTCAGATCTTCCACACCGTCCTGCGCACCGGCGATAACAAAACCATCATCGTGCCGAACGGCAACCTGTCGAACGGCATCATCACCAACACTAACCGTCAGCCGACGCGCAAAGTTGTGTTTGATGTAGGTGTTGATTATGAAGCGGACCTGCAGAAGGCCCGTCATGTTTTGCTGGACCTGGCCAAAGATGAGCGTGTTTTGGCTGACCCGGCACCTCAGGCAGTGATTTCTACCCTGGGTGACAGTTCGATCACTGTTTCCCTGCGAGTGTGGGTGAAGACGGCGGATTATTGGGATGTGATGTTCATGTTCAACGAGCAATCCCGTGATCGATTGAAAACGGCCGGTATCGATATCCCGTTTCCACAGCGGGTGATTCGAGTGGTTCAGGAATCTGCGGTGCAGTAAGCAACAAAAAAGGCCCATCCGAAGATGGGCCTTTTTTTTATTACCGCGAACTAACTTTCGGCAATTACAGAACCGAAATCGGGTAGTCGACGATCAGGCGGAACTCTTTGATATCGCCTTCACCTTCCTCGGCGTTAGCAGTGTGCCATGCTTGACGAATACGGAAGGACAGATCTTTTGCCGGGCCAGTTTGTACGACGTACTTGGCTTCCAGGTTGGTTTCGTGGTGACGGCCATCTTCGCCATACAGACCAGTGTACGGGCTGCCTGCTGGAGTGTTGGTACCGTCGATGTTCCAGCCTTTCACGTAACGGGTCATGAAGCTCAGACCTGGAACGCCATACTCAGCCATTTTCAGGTCGTAACGGATCTGGGCAGACTTCTCGCCTGGGGCGTTGAAGTCAGAGTACTGGATGGAGTTGGCGAGGAAGATCGAGTCGCCGCCGCGGTTAGTGGCACCACTGTGACCACCTACACCGATGTAGTCGAACGGCGTGTCGCCGTTAACTTTCTGGAACGCCAATGTAATGGTGTGTGCTTTCAGGAACGAGAAAGCGGCTGCCAGGGAGTAGGCGGTGTTGCTGATTTCGCCTGCTTTAGCGTCACCGGTGTCGGTGGTGCGGTAGATGTTACCGTCCAGGTTAACCGACTCATCGCCACCCATTGGGATGGTGTAGTTCAGGTTGGCGTAGTACTGGTTCCAGATGTCTTCCAGCTTGGCGCCGTACAGCGATGCGCTCAGGTTGTCGGTGATGCCGTACTTGCCACCGAAGTAGTCGATGGAGTTGGCTTCCACGCCAGCGTAGGTTGCCCACAGGCCGCCGTCGCGAGCGTTTTTGTCCTGGCTGGTCGACGAGTAGAAATGACCGGCTTCGAGGTCAAGGTCTTTGACTTCGCTGCTCTGCAGTTGGAAACCGCTGGCAGTTTGCGGAAGGACGCGGGAGCCACCAACAGCGAACACTGGAGCAGTGCTTGGCTGCATGTCGCCGACTTTCAGCTCGGTTTTGGAGATGCGGAATTTAGCGGCCGCACCGGATTTGCCTTGGCTGTCGTTGACATGGCCATCGGAGTCGCGGCTCATGTTGCCCGTGCCGCCAGTACCGTCGCCACCGTCCAGTTTGATCGCCAGGTAACCGAACGCATCAACGCCGACGCCTACGAGACCTTGGGTGTAACCGGAGCTGTAGTTAGCCCAGAAACCCTGGGTCCAGTCTTTCTGATCGTTTGAGCCATTTTTGCGGTCACGGTTGAAGTAGTAGTTGCGAAGATTCAAGTTCAACTTGGAGTCTTCAACAAAACCCTTGGCTTCAGCCTGGTCACTTACAAAAGGTGCGGCCGTAGCCAATTGAGTACTGGCTGCTGCTGCAACTGCCAGTGCGATCATGCTCCACTTCATCACGCGCATCGTGATTTGCTCCTTTGGTTTTAGAAGAGTACTGCCGTCCCACCTGATTTATTATCTGGGCGGCTCTTTCTTTTTGTGTCGGCGCAAACTTATATCACGCCGACCATGTTGGCGATACTTGCGTATCTAACCTTTCAGCTTCTTTACGACCCTGTCGCAAACAGCTTGGTAGATGTCGCAAATTTACAGCCTCAATGCAAGCGGGCTGGCAACTTTAGCGTTGTTTTCCAGGGCCTGAGCATTGGTAAAAAGAGTCCCTGGTGAAACGCTTGAATCTCCATCGGGCAACCCTGCCACTGTTTTTATTTGCCTTAAGGCTTCCACTTCCAGCGGACGCTTTAGAGGCGATGTAGGTGTAATGCAACAAGCGTGCACAAATCAGAATCCTGCTGCTTTTTTTTCTGAAAGCCTGCGTGTCGCTGTAAAAACCTCATAAAACCGGGGTGTTCAAGCACGTTTTGTTTGGGCTTGACGCCATGGTTTGCATCGTGTTGTACCCTCATGGTCGACTGCGTGACAACCAAAAATGTTACCGGTTCACCCCACCAGTGAGTAAATGGGGGATGCCTGACCGACTCAGCGTAGACGCACTGTGCGGTTTTGGTGCAAAAAATTTTAATCGCTGTACTGAATTCATACAGTGCGGCTGTTTGCCAAGCGCGAACGCGTCGTTATTTTTCAGTCAGTTCGGCGTTTTTTGCATGGAGGTTGGTTCTGTAATGGTGCGCCCTGATCGAAAATGACTCATGTCGGGGCGCGCGACCAGTCGTTCGTATTTTCTCGGGGAAGCTTCGACAATGGTTCGTCGTGAAGCCAGCGACGTTCGCAGGTATGCTGCCGTCCTGTCGCTTGGTGCGCCGTCTCTCGGGATGGACGCTAAGCTGAAATTGATGACCAGGCGGGAGTGCGCGCAGTGTTCGCTTTAGATCCACGGCTTCAACAAGACACGTTACCGATCGGTGATTTCCCACTGTGCCGGTTGCTGCTGTCCAATGATTCGAACTACCCCTGGTTCATTCTGGTGCCACGTCGCGACGATATCAGTGAGATATTTCAGTTGGATGTCGCCGATCAACAGCAGTTGTGGCAGGAAACGACCGCACTGGCGGAAACGCTCAAGGACTCGTTCGACGCGGACAAGTTGAATGTCGCGGCCCTGGGTAACGTCGTCAGTCAGTTGCACATGCATGTGATTGTGCGCAAGCGTGAGGATGCCGCCTGGCCAGCGCCGGTCTGGGGTAAACACCCGGCCAAGCCTTATAACCCGGAGCAGATCGCGTTGATTCGCGAGCGGTTGCGCCTGGTATTGACCGATGATTTTACGTTTCTGGAGGGTTGAATCATGAGCCTGGAAGAACGCGTTACCGATCTGGAGAGCCAGCTGGCGTTTCAGGATGACACCATCCAGGCATTGAGTGATGTGCTGGCGACGCAGCAGCGTGCGGTTGAGCGCCTGCAACTGCAAATGACCGCCTTGCTCAAACGGCAAGAGGAAATGGCCGGTCAATTCGAGACGTTTGAAGAAGAAGCGCCACCGCCGCATTACTGAGTGTGACCAACAGGCAGGCAATAAAAAACCGCGATCAGCCAGGCTGTTCGCGGTTTTTTTTAGCCTTGAATCAGCGGCGCGGCAGAGCGGCGATCACATCTTCGGCTTGCAGGCCTTTGTCGCGATTCATAACGGAGAACTCCACGCGCTGGCCTTCGACCAGAACACGATGACCTTCGCCACGAATGGCCCGGAAATGCACGAAAATATCATCGCCGGAATCACGGGAAATAAAGCCGAAGCCTTTAGAGGTGTTGAACCACTTTACGGTACCGGTATCGCGGTTGCTCATGTCATAGCTTGGCGAGGCGGCGGCCGGTGAAGATTTGTAGAAGCTGATGGCCAGGTGCAGAAGAACGGCAATCAGGGCAGCGACCAGGCTGAACAGAACAGCAGGTTGACCGGCAATGACAGGCATTGGCGCGATCAGCGTCAGGGTTTGCAGGACGACAGTCAGAACCAGCAGGGCGCTGACCAGGTTTTGCAGTTGATGACGCGGGCCTTTGTTCCAGTAAGGGATAACAGGAGCGAGGGTGAGGTTGAGCAGGCCGAAAAAGGCCAGGTACAGCGCATCAGGTTGTTGCAGGTAAGGTACGGCTTCGGATCGCAGGCTAGGGATGAAGGACAACAGCAAGGCTGCTGCGCCCATTAGCAGGTGGACAATTTTCAACATTTTGAGTAACTCACGTTAAGACGGATCACAAGGAAGAGCTGATTGAGCACGGTTCGCTTCAGAACAATAAGAGGCGTTGGACACGTACCCGGTATCAGCCTATGCGCAGCCCCCGGAAAATAGGCGGTAGCGACACACTGTCTATTTAACAGCAAAGCCTGCAGCTACTCAAATCAGGCAGTCCAGCGGTGCCCTGAGGGGCGATTTGTCGCAGGTAACCCGAGAATACGGGGGTGTCGGCAGGCTTGCTGGAGTGGTCCTGCACCCATGGGTGAGTTCATCACCTTTAAGGGAACGCATGGCAATCGACGCGGATTGCGCTCTTGGGGTGCTGTTCGCGCCCGGTCCTCTCGTAACTTTTAGTGTCTTCTGTTGAACGATATTGCGCCCAGGCGTGTAGGAAATTATCTAGAGTAGGACGGTCTCCATGATCGCTCTTCCGTTGTTGGCTTATCCTACGTTGATGGTCATAAAGTCATCTGGATATAACTTTGCGCCTGCGCTTTTATAGAGAAACAGCTTGTTGCTCTTATAAAAAGCAAGGATGGCAAAGGAGTGTCAACGATATGGTTTACGAAGACAGGCGAAGCGAGGGGAGTGGCGGTCCAGTCAAGGATATAAGGATCGATCCATTTGTCAGTGAATTTGATATGGGCCTGGCCCAGCCTTTATCCCGATCAGTGCGGTTGAATGGTTTTGCAACCTGTTTGCGGCTTGAACAGGTCTATTGGGATATTTTGGGTGACATGGCCAAGGTCAACTGCTGTACGGTCAGTGCGCTGTTGTCCCATGTGGACCGCGAGGTGCATTTGCGTCACGGCGGGGTCAAGAACTTCACCGGGCTGGTGCGGGTTGTGTGCGTCGTGCACAGCCTGAAGGAAGGCGGCTGCGTCGCCATGCCTCAGCCACAGGGGTGGAATGGGTAGAGTGTCGGTCTGTGCAGTCTTACGGCTGCACAGGCTGCATTTAATGGATATAATCCCGCTCTTTGCCGCAAAACCCAGCGTGTGCGGTAGCAATCTGATCGCCGAGACAACCCCCATGCCGATGTACGACTATCAATGTGCTTCCTGTGGTCATCAGTTGGAAGCCATTCAAAAGATCAGCGCAGCACCGCTGGTCGACTGCCCTGCCTGCCAGGCGCCAGAGCTTAAGAAGATGCTGTCCATGCCGGGCTTCCGCCTTAGCGGCACCGGCTGGTACGAAACCGATTTCAAGACCGGTTCCAAGAAGAATCTGGCCGGCGGCGACAAAGCTGACTAGGGTCTTGAGCCTGAGTTGAACGACACGAGCGAGCTCTTGCATCGTCTGGCGCCTTTCACAAGGGCAGGATATGAGCAAGGTCTCCAACCGAATTTCGAATTACGAGAAGCGAAACCACTACCATGATGCGCAGCCATTATTGCGGCCAACTGAACGAAAGCCTGGAAGGCCAGGAAATTACCCTTTGCGGATGGGTTCACCGTCGCCGTGACCACGGTGGGGTGATTTTCCTCGATATCCGTGATCGTGACGGTCTGGCCCAGGTGGTGTTCGACCCGGACCGCGCTGAATCCTTCGCCGCCGCCGATCGCGTGCGCAGCGAATACGTGGTCAAGATCACCGGCAAGGTTCGCCTGCGTCCGGCCGGTGCCACCAACGCCAACATGGCGTCGGGCATGATCGAAGTGCTGGGCTACGAGCTGGAAGTACTGAACGAAGCGGAAACCCCGCCGTTCCCGCTCAACGAGTTCTCCGACGTCGGCGAAGAAACCCGCCTGCGTTATCGCTTCCTCGACTTGCGTCGCCCGGAAATGCTCGAGAAGCTGCGTCTGCGTTCGCGCATGACCACCAGCATCCGTCGCTTCCTGGACGAGAACGGCTTCCTCGATGTCGAGACGCCGATCCTGACCCGCGCCACGCCAGAAGGCGCTCGCGACTACTTGGTGCCGAGCCGTACTCACGCGGGTAGCTTCTTCGCGTTGCCGCAATCGCCACAGCTGTTCAAGCAGCTGCTGATGGTCGCCGGCTTCGACCGTTACTACCAGATCGCCAAGTGCTTCCGCGACGAAGACCTGCGCGCCGACCGTCAGCCGGAATTCACCCAGATCGACATCGAGACCAGCTTCCTCGATGAAAAAGAGATCATGGGCATCACCGAACAAATGATCCGCAACCTGTTCAAGGAAGTGCTGGACCTGGAGTTCGGCGACTTCCCGCACATGACCTTCGAAGAGGCCATGCGTCGTTACGGTTCCGACAAGCCGGACCTGCGTAACCCGCTGGAACTGGTTGACGTTGCCGATCAACTGAAAGAAGTCGACTTCAAGGTCTTCAGCGGCCCTGCCAACGACCCGAAATGCCGCGTTGCCGCTCTGCGCGTTCCTGGTGCGGCGAGCATGCCGCGCAAGCAGATCGACGACTACACCAAGTTCGTCGGCATCTACGGTGCCAAGGGCCTGGCGTACATCAAGGTCAACGAGCGCGCCAAGGGCGTTGAAGGTCTGCAATCGCCGATCGTCAAGAACATCCCTGAAGCCAACCTCAATGTGATCCTTGATCGCGTTGGCGCGGTTGACGGCGACATCGTGTTCTTCGGTGCCGACAAAGCCAAGATCGTCAGCGAAGCCCTGGGCGCGCTGCGGATCAAGGTCGGTCACGACCTGAGCCTGCTGACGTGCGAGTGGGCACCGATGTGGGTTGTCGACTTCCCGATGTTCGAAGAGAACGACGACGGCAGCTTCACTGCCTTGCACCACCCGTTCACCGCGCCGAAGTGCACCCCGGAAGAACTGGAAGCCAACCCGGCGACCGCTCTGTCCCGTGCCTACGACATGGTCCTGAACGGCACCGAGCTGGGTGGCGGTTCGATCCGTATCCATCGCAAGGAAATGCAACAGTCGGTGTTCCGTCTGCTGGGTATCAGTGAAGCGGAACAGGAAGAGAAATTCGGCTTCCTGCTCGACGCCCTGAAATACGGCGCGCCGCCGCACGGTGGCCTGGCCTTCGGTCTGGACCGTCTGGTGATGCTGATGACCGGCGCCCAGTCGATCCGTGAAGTAATCGCCTTCCCGAAAACCCAGAGCGCCGCTTGCGTCATGACTCAGGCCCCGGGTGTGGTAGATGCCAAGGCATTGCGCGAACTGCACATTCGTCTGCGCGAAACGCCTAAAGCTGAGTAAGGCTGGCCAGAAGGGCGCATCTTCGGATGCGCCCTTTCTTTATAGAATGGTCGAGATTTTTATTTGCCGGCTGGCGCGTCATGGCGCGGCGGGCAATGTTTCAAAGAGAATTCGGAGCGAGATATGGCGGGTCATTCCAAGTGGGCGAACATCAAGCACCGCAAAGAACGTCAGGATGCCAAAAAGGGCAAGATTTTCACCAAGTGGATTCGTGAACTGACCGTTGCTGCCCGTCAGGGCGGTGGTGATCCGGGTTCCAACCCGCGTTTGCGTCTGGCGCTGGACAAGGCCCTTGGCGCGAACATGAGCCGCGACATCATCGATCGCGCGGTCGCCCGCGGCGCCGGTGCTGCCGACACCGACGACATGGTCGAGCTGACCTACGAAGGTTACGGCCCGGGTGGCGTGGCGGTGATGGTCGAGTGCATGACCGACAACCGCAATCGCACCGCTGCCGCTGTTCGCCATGCGTTCAGCAAGTGCGGCGGCAACCTCGGTACGGACGGTTCGGTGGCCTATCTGTTCGAGCGCAAGGGGCAGATTTCCTTCGCGCCGGGCGTCGATGAAGATGCGCTGATGGAAGCGGCGATGGAGGCGGATGCCGATGACGTGGTAACCCACGAAGACGGCTCCATCGACGTATTCACCTCGTTCGCCGGTTTCTACTCCGTGCGTAACGCGCTGGAAGCGGCCGGTTTCAAAGGTGATGATGCGGAAATCGTGATGCTGCCGACCACCAGTGCCGAACTGGACCTGGAAGGCGCCGAGAAGGTGCTCAAGCTGATCGACATGCTTGAAGACCTGGATGACGTGCAGAACGTTTACTCCAACGCGGACATTCCAGAGGCAGTCGCCGCACAGCTCGGTTGATTGATCTGCAATACTCTTGAAGCCGGAAGTGCAGGCCGTGATGAATTCACCGCCACGCACGTCCGGCTTCTGCCTTTACGCCGTGCAAGTGTTTGCCGGCGGGCATCATTTTGAAGCTGCAGGCGTTATGACTTTAATTCTTGGTATCGACCCCGGTTCGCGCATTACCGGTTATGGCGTAGTGCGTGATACCGGGCGAGGTTGCGTGTACGTGGCGTCGGGCTGCATTCGCACAGGTTCCGGCGAGCTGCATGAACGCCTGCAAATCGTCTATCGCGGTGTGCGCGAAGTCATCCAGACCTATGGCCCGGTGACCATGGGCATCGAAAAGGTCTTCATGGCGCGCAACGCCGACTCTGCGTTGAAACTTGGCCAGGCTCGCGGCGCAGCTATTGTTGCCGGGGCGGAAGAAAGCCTGGAAATCGCTGAGTACACCGCGACCCAGGTCAAACAGGCGGTGACCGGGACCGGCGCGGCGAATAAAGAGCAGGTGCAAATGATGGTCATGCACATGCTGAAACTGACCAGCAAGCCGCAAATTGATGCCTCGGACGCCCTGGCCATTGCCATTTGCCATGCTCATACCCGTTCCAGCCTGTTGCCGCATGGCCTGGGTACGGCACGCAGTCGTGGCGGGCGCCTGCGTCTCTGATAGCATCAGCAATCATTTTTATGGAACGAGGGTTTTGCGCCTGTGCCGTCGGCGCAAAACCGCTTGTTCTGTCAGTCGCCAGCACTGATCTGGCCAACGCTCAAGGATCTGAAACGTGATTGGACGCTTGCGCGGCACACTGGCTGAGAAACAGCCGCCGCACCTGATTCTGGATGTAAACGGTCTGGGGTATGAGCTGGAAGTGCCCATGACCACGCTTTATCGCTTGCCGTCGGTCGGTGAACCGCTGACCTTGCACACCCATTTAGTCGTACGCGAAGACGCGCAGTTACTCTATGGCTTCTTCGGCAAGCGTGAGCGAGACTTTTTTCGCGAGTTGATCCGTCTCAATGGTGTAGGGCCGAAATTGGCCCTGGCCCTGATGTCGAGCCTGGAAGTCGATGAACTGGTCCGTTGTGTGCAGTCCCAGGACACCTCGGCACTGACCAAGGTGCCGGGCGTGGGCAAGAAGACGGCCGAGCGTTTGCTGGTGGAACTCAAGGATCGCTTCAAGGCCTGGGAAACCGTACCGGCGATGTTCGCGTTGGTACCAAACCAGCCGGGTGGGCCGGATGCGCCAGCGCCGGTCGCTACCGCCGAAAATGACGCGGTCAGCGCGCTGATCTCCCTGGGCTACAAGCCGCAGGAAGCCAGCAAGGCGATTTCTGCGATCAAGGAGAAAGGATTGAGCAGTGAAGACCTGATTCGTCGTGCCCTGAAGGGAATGATCTAAGTGATTGAAGCTGATCGTCTGATTGCCGCCACACCTGGCCCTCGTGACCGCGAGGAAGTCCAGGACCGCGCGATTCGCCCTGTCAGCCTGGCCGAATACATTGGCCAGCCGACCGTTCGCGAGCAAATGGAGTTGTTCATCCAGGCGGCTCGTGGGCGCAATGAATCCCTGGACCACACGCTGATTTTCGGCCCGCCGGGCCTGGGTAAAACCACCCTGGCCAACATCATCGCCCAGGAAATGGGGGTCTCGATCAAGAGCACCTCGGGCCCCGTGCTTGAGCGTCCGGGTGATCTGGCTGCGCTGCTGACCAATCTTGAGCCACACGACGTGCTGTTCATCGACGAAATCCATCGGCTCTCGCCGATCGTCGAAGAAGTGCTGTACCCGGCCATGGAAGATTTCCAGCTCGACATCATGATCGGCGAAGGGCCGGCCGCGCGCTCGATCAAGCTTGATCTGCCGCCGTTCACCCTGGTCGGTGCGACGACGCGGGCGGGGATGCTGACTAATCCGCTGCGCGACCGTTTCGGCATCGTCCAGCGCCTGGAGTTCTACAACACCGCTGACCTGGCAACGATTGTCAGTCGTTCGGCTAACATCCTCGGCTTGCCGCTGGACCCGGAAGGCGCCTTCGAAATCGCCCGCCGTGCCCGTGGTACGCCGCGGATCGCCAACCGCTTGCTGCGCCGGGTTCGGGATTTCGCCGAAGTACGCGCCAAGGGCCACATCACCAAACCGATCGCGGACCTGGCCTTGAACCTGCTGGATGTCGACGAGCGTGGTTTCGATCATCAGGATCGACGTCTGTTGTTGACGATGATAGAGAAGTTCGACGGTGGGCCGGTCGGGGTCGATAGCCTCGCCGCAGCCATCAGTGAAGAACGCCACACCATTGAAGACGTGCTGGAGCCATACCTGATCCAGCAGGGCTACATTATGCGCACGCCACGGGGGCGGGTGGTGACTCGGCATGCGTACCTGCACTTCGGTTTAAACATCCCGTCACGATTGGGCGAGATGCCCGTGGTAGACGAGTTCCTCGATGCCGTGGACGATTAATAACCTTTGCGCGCTGATTTATTCGGGGTTTGTGCGGTCGTAGGACCGTACTTTCGCCAGAAAGCCGTGAATCAATGAAAAACAGTTGCCTGGCCGGATTGGCAACCTGAGGAGTAAGCACTAGAGTATGCGCGCGCAAAACGGGCTTGAGCCTTTCGCACTTCGTTGTCGCGTTTATTACGAGGACACCGATGCGGGCGGCATCGTGTATTACGTCAATTACCTCAAGTTTATGGAACGGGCTCGAACCGAGCGGCTCCGGGAGCTGGGCTTTGCCCAATCCCAGCTTGCAGGGGAGGACCTGTTGTTTGTCGTGCATTCCAGCGAAGCGCGTTACCACGCGCCGGCGCGACTGGATGACGAACTGCTGGTAAGCGCTGAAGTAATCGAATTGAACCGTGTCAGCCTGCGCTTCAAACAGCAGGTCAGGCGAGCCACGGATAATGCGCTGCTCTGCGAAGGGCAGTTTTTGGTGGCCTGTGTGCGCACTAACAGTTTGAAACCCCGGGCCATTCCCGAAGCTCTACGTGCGGCCTTTGCCGACGTGAGCGGCGCGGGTACACACTCAAAGCAGGAGATAAAGCGTGGAAGCTAACGTCGTCGACCATTCCTCCATGTGGAGCCTGGTCAGCAATGCCAGTATCGTGGTGCAACTGGTAATGCTGATCCTGGTAGCCGCATCGGTGACCTCATGGATCATGATCTTTCAGCGCAGCAACCTGCTGCGCGCCGGTCGACGTGCCCTGGAGAGCTTTGAAGAGCGCTTCTGGTCGGGTATCGACCTGTCCAAACTCTACCGTCAGGCCGGCAGCAACCCTGATCCGGATTCAGGCGTAGAGCAGATCTTCCGTGCCGGTTTCAAGGAATTCTCCCGTCTGCGCCAGCAGCCAGGCGTTGACCCGGAAGCGGTCATGGAAGGCGTGGCCCGTGCCATGCGCGTCGCCATTTCCCGCGAAGAAGAAAAGCTCGAGCAGAGCCTGCCGTTCCTCGCGACCGTAGGTTCCGTCAGCCCGTACATCGGTCTGTTCGGTACTGTCTGGGGGATCATGAACTCCTTCCGTGGTCTGGCAACTGCCCAGCAAGCGACCCTGGCCACTGTGGCTCCAGGTATCGCCGAGGCACTGATTGCTACCGCGATCGGTCTGTTCGCCGCCATCCCGGCCGTTATCGCTTACAACCGTTTTGCTGCTCGCAGTGAAACCTTGCTGGGCCGTTACTACACCTTCGCCGATGAATTCCAGGCGATCCTGCACCGCAAAGTGCACACCAGCGAAGAATAAGCAGGTAATTTCCAATGGCTTTAATCGCTCGAGCTCGCAAAAAGCGCAAGCCGGTTGCCGAGATGAACGTGGTGCCTTACATCGACGTGATGTTGGTGCTGCTGGTCATCTTCATGGTGACCGCGCCGATGCTCAATCAGGGCGTGAAAGTTGATCTGCCCAAGGTTTCCAGCGAAGCCTTGCCGCAGGACAACAACACCCAGGTCCTGACCATTTCGATCAAGGCTGACAAGACCTACTACTGGAACCTTGGCAGCGAAGTCGACACTGAAAAGCAACAGGACAAGGCCATGACCTTGCCGCAGATGACTGACGCCGTGACCAAGATCATTCGCGCCGGCACTGAAGGTGGCAAGCGTACCCAGGTGTTCATCCGCGGCGACAAGACCGTCGACTACGGTTCCGTCATGGGCGCCATGGGCGGGTTGCAGAAAGCCGGGGTCGGTAATGTTGGCTTGATTACCGAGGCACCCTGATGCAGCAAATGCGAGAGCCGTCCGCCTCGGAAAGCTACTTCTGGCCTAGTGTCTGGGCGCTTGTCTTGCACGTGCTGGTTTTTGGCATGCTGTTCGTCAGTTTCGCCTTCACGCCCGAACTGCCGCCGGCCAAGCCGATTGTCCAGGCGACTCTGTACCAACTGAAATCGAAAAGTCAGGCGACCACCCAGACCAATCAGAAGATTGCGGGTGAGGCGAAGAAATCCGCCGCGCGCCAGACCGAAGTCGAACAGATGGAACAGAAAAAGATCGAGCAGGAAGCGATCAAAGCCGCGGAACAAAAGAAGGAAGACGCGGCTCAAAAAGCCGAAGAATCCAAAAAGGCCGACGAGACGAAGAAAGCGGAAGAGGCAAAAAAGGCTGATGAAGCCAAGAAAGCCGATGAAGCGAAGAAGACCGCCGAAGCCAAAAAGGCCGAAGAGAAACAAATGGCTGATATAGCCAAGAAGAAAGCCGAAGAAGACGCCAAGAAAGCAGCTGAAGAAGAGGCCAAGAAAGCGGCCGCTGAAGAAGCGAAGAAAAAGATCGTCGAAGACGCGAAGAAGAAAGCCGCGGAAGACGCCAAGAAGAAATCTGAAGCTGAAGACGCGAAGAAGAAAGTCGCCGAAGACGCGAAGAAGAAAGCTGCTGCCGATGCTGCGAAGAAAAAATCGCAGGAAGCGGCACGTAAATCCGCCGAAGACAAAAAGGCTCAGGCCCTGGCAGATTTGCTTTCCGACACGCCGCAGCGTCAGCAAGCCTTGGCGGATGAGAAGGGTGACGAAGTCGCCGGCAGTTTCGATGATCTGATCCGTGCTCGTGCAGCGGAAGGTTGGGCTCGTCCACCTTCGGCCCGCAAAGGCATGACAGTCGTGTTGCAAATCGGCATGTTGCCGGACGGTACGGTGACTTCGGTCAGCGTGGCCAAGTCCAGTGGCGATGGTCCGTTCGACGCGTCGGCTGTTGCGGCGGTCAAGAATATTGGACGTTTGACAGAAATGCAGGGAATGAAGCCGAGCGATTTCGCTCCGTATCGTTCATTCAAGATGACATTCACACCTGAGGATCTAGCCTTGTGAGAAACCTTCTTCGAGGAATGCTTGTCGTTATCTGCTGCATGGCAGGGATAGCGGCAGCCGATGAAAAAAACATTCTGGTCACCAGCGGCAGTGATCGGGCCACCCCGATTGCAGTCGTTCCGTTTGGCAACCAGGGCGGCAGCGTGCTGCCGGACGACATGGCCGAAATCATCGGTAACGACCTGCGCAACTCGGGTTACTACTCGCCGATTCCAAAACAGAACATGATCAGCCAGCCAAGCCAGGCCAGCGAAATCATCTTCCGTGACTTCAAGGCGCTGGGTGCCCAGTACGTCATGGTCGGCAGCATTGCTCCTGCGGGCGGTCGCCTGCAGGTTCAATACGCACTGTTCAACGTCGCCACCGAGCAGCAAGTGCTGACCGGCAGCGTGTCGGGCAGCGTCGATCAACTGCGCGACATGTCGCACTACATCGCGGACCAGTCGTTCGAAAAACTCACCGGTATCAAAGGTGCGTTCTCGACTCGTCTGCTGTACGTGACAGCCGAGCGTTTCTCCGAGAAGAACACTCGCTACACGCTGCAACGTTCGGACTATGACGGTGCCCGTGCCGTGACCCTGCTGCAATCGCGCGAGCCGATCCTGTCGCCGCGTTTCGCACCGGACGGCAAGCGCATCGCTTATGTGTCGTTCGAGCAGAAGCGTCCGCGTATCTTCATGCAGAACATCGACACCGGTCGCCGTGAGCAGATCACCAACTTCGAAGGCCTGAATGGCGCGCCAGCCTGGTCGCCGGATGGCAATCGTCTGGCATTCGTACTGTCGAAAGACGGCAACCCGGACATCTACGTGATGAACCTGGGTTCGCGTCAGATCACGCGTGTCACCAACGGTCCTGGCATCAACACCGAACCGTTCTGGGGTAAAGATGGTTCGACCATCTACTTCACCTCGGACCGTGGCGGCAAGCCTCAGATCTACAAAACCAGCGCAGGCGGTGGTGGTGCGGAGCGTGTGACCTTTATCGGTAACTACAACGCCAACCCTAAACTTTCGGCTGACGAAAAGACCCTGGTGATGATCCATCGTCAGGAAGGTTTCACTAATTTCAAGGTGGCGGCCCAGGATTTGCAGCGAGGTAGTGTAAAGATCCTCACTGATAGCACTCTGGACGAGTCGCCTACTGTTGCGCCCAACGGCACCATGGTAATCTACGCCACCCGCCAGCAGGGCCGGGGAGTCTTGATGCTCGTGTCCATTAATGGACGCGTAAGGCTCCCGCTTCCTACCGCACAAGGCGAAGTCAGAGAACCTTCCTGGTCCCCTTACCTGAACTGACGCGGCGCTACACGTTGTACTTAACACATTGGGGTTCATTAGGAGTTTCACGATGGAAATGCTGAAGTTTGGTAAATTTGCTGCGCTGGCTCTGGCCATGGCTGTAGCTGTAGGTTGCTCGTCCAAAGGCGGCGACAATGCCGGTGAAGGCGCTGTAGATCCAAACGCTGGTTACGGCGCAAACACTGGTGCAGTTGACGGCTCCCTGAGCGAAGAAGCTGCTCTGCGCGCAATCACCACTTTCTACTTCGAATACGACAGCTCGGACCTGAAGCCAGAAGCCATGCGCGCTCTGGACGTTCACGCCAAAGACCTGAAAGCAAACGGCGCTCGCGTTGTTCTGGAAGGCAACACCGACGAACGTGGTACTCGTGAGTACAACATGGCACTGGGCGAGCGTCGTGCGAAAGCCGTTCAGCGTTACCTGGTACTGCAAGGTGTTTCCCCAGCTCAGCTGGAACTGGTTTCCTACGGCGAAGAGCGTCCAGTTGCTACCGGCAACGACGAGCAGTCCTGGGCTCAAAACCGTCGCGTCGAACTGCGTAAGTAATTCGTCATGCGAACGTGCCGTCGTGCTGTAACTGTTCTGGCTCTCAGCCTCGCACCGCTTGCGGTGTGGGCTGCGGTTCCTGTGGTCGATAATGACTCCGGCTATACCAATAGCGGGACTAATAATCCGCCTGCAGGTTACGGTACGAACGGCGCCTATGCCGGGGGAGGGGTTTCGGCCCCTGTCTCGGCACAGGGCGAGCTGTTCAACCAACTGCAATCAATGCAGGAGCAGATCTCGCGCCAACAAGGCATCATCGAAGTTCTGCAAAATGATGTAGCGCGCATGAAGCAAGAGAACCTGGAGCGATATCAGGATCTTGATCGGCGCATAGGAACCGGCGTTGCACCAGCCGCGACTCCTGATAATTCTTCCGCCGGTGGCAGCTTGAATGCCCCCGGTGCAGCAGCGGGCGCAGCCGCAGGAGCGGCAGCCGCTCAAGCGCCTGCCGCGGGTAGCGAACCGGCTGATCCGGCGAAGGAAAAACTGTATTACGATGCAGCCTTCGACCTGATCAAAGCCAAGGATTTCGACAAGGCCAGCCAGGCTTTCGCCGCATTCCTGCGCAAATACCCGAACAGTCAGTACGCGGGTAATGCCCAGTACTGGTTGGGCGAAGTGAACCTGGCCAAAGGCGATCTGCAAGGTGCGGGTCAGGCTTTTGCCAAGGTTTCACAGCTCTATCCCAAGCACCCAAAAGTGCCTGATTCGCTGTACAAGCTGGCAGATGTAGAGCGCCGCCTTGGTCATCCCGACAAGGTCAAAGGCATTCTGCAACAGGTCGTGTCGCAATACCCGGGCACTTCCGCCGCTCAGCTGGCTCAGCGGGATCTGCAAAAAATGTAAGGTTGCTTGACCTGTTTCGAAGAAACCCGCGCTTGTCGCGGGTTTTTTCGTTAGAATTCACCCCCTTTTTTGAAACACGCTTTTTGGGATCTACGCGGTGGCGGGGTTCCTTGAAGTGCCTGACGGAGGCGGACAGCCTGTTTAGCTGTTATGCCCGTGGCGACTATGCAAGACACATTGAGAATCACCGAAGTTTTCTACTCGTTGCAGGGTGAAACGCGGACTGCCGGGCTGCCCACTGTTTTTGTGCGCCTGACCGGTTGCCCATTGCGTTGCCAGTACTGCGACAGCGCCTACGCGTTCACTGGCGGAACCATTCGCACGCTCGACGACATCCTCGAGCAAGTGGCCGGTTTTCGCCCGCGTTACGTCTGTGTTACCGGCGGCGAGCCGCTGGCACAACCCAACGCCATCCCATTGCTCAAGCAGTTGTGTGACGCCGGTTACGAAGTGTCACTGGAAACCAGTGGTGCGCTCGACATCTCGGCGGTAGATTCCCGGGTCAGTCGCGTTGTCGACCTGAAAACGCCGGGTTCGAAAGAAGCCCATCGCAACCGCTACGAGAACATCGAACTGCTCACGCCCAACGATCAGGTGAAATTTGTCATCTGCTCGCGGGAAGACTACGACTGGGCTGTGTCCAAGCTGATCCAGTACGGTCTGGATCAGCGTGCCGGCGAAGTCCTGTTCTCGCCAAGTCACCATGACCTGAATGCTCGGGATCTGGCTGACTGGGTGGTGGCGGACAACCTGCCAGTGCGTCTGCAATTGCAGCTGCATAAATATCTTTGGAATGATGAGCCGGGGCGCTGAAATGACTGAACAACTGAACACTACCGAAAAACGTGCAGTCATCTTGCTGTCCGGCGGCCTGGACTCGGCGACTGTCGTGGCCATGGCTCGCGCTGAGGGTTACAGCTGCTACACCATGAGCTTCGACTACGGTCAGCGGTCTCATGCCGAACTGCACGCCGCTGAACGTGTTGCGCGCGACCTGGGTGTGGTCGAACACAAGGTGATCGGACTGAACCTGAACGGTATCGGCGGTTCGGCACTGACCGATAGCAGCATCGATGTGCCGGAAGTGCCGGGTGAAGGTATTCCGGTGACTTACGTGCCAGCGCGCAACACCGTGTTTCTGTCCTTGGCTCTTGGCTGGGCCGAAGTGCTGGGCGCGCGTGACATCTTTATTGGTGTGAACGCCGTGGATTACTCCGGGTACCCAGATTGCCGTCCCGAGTTCATCGAGTCTTTCGAACGCATGGCCAATCTGGCGACCAAGGCCGGCGTAGAAGGGAACGGTTTCCGCATTCAGGCGCCATTGCAGAACCTGAGCAAGGCGCAGATCGTCCAGGCTGGCGTGAAGCTGGGTGTTGATTACGGGCTGACTGTTTCCTGCTATCAGGCCGACGATAAAGGCCGCGCATGCGGTAAGTGCGACAGCTGCCGCCTGCGTGCAGAAGGCTTTGCGGCAGCCGGAATCAGCGACCCAACACCTTATTTTTGATTTATTTCAAATTAGGTGTTGAATAGTCCTTAAAAATCAGTATTATACGCGCCACCACACAGCGGGTCGTTAGCTCAGTTGGTAGAGCAGTTGGCTTTTAACCAATTGGTCGTAGGTTCGAATCCCACACGACCCACCATTTTTGTAGCAGTTTTAAAAGTCTGGAAGGCCCACGCAAGTGAGGATTTCCGGATTTTTTTTTGCCCGCGATTTGAGCTCGGCTCGCCGCGGGGCTGCACCGCATCACGCAGGTCAGAATCATCTTTTGCATCCACGGGATATTCTGTAGCCTTGCGCAGCTCCAACGTTGTCCGTGCCTGATGATACTCACTCTCCCGGCGGTACCCTGAAGGGTCCGGAGCCGGGTGTATACTCGACTTTCGCGCGAAAGCGCTTGCAGGTCTTGCGAACATGACGCAGATTTCCGAACGCCTTCTGGTTCAAGCCCACCTCGACGCCAAGCAGCCCAAGCCGCTGACTGCCGAGGAGGAGGCCTATTACCGTGCCGCCATCGCTGCCGAGCTCAAGGCTCAGGACGCGGTGCTGGTTGCTCACTTCTATTGCGATCCGGTTATTCAGGCCCTGGCCGAAGAAACCGGCGGTTGCGTCTCCGACTCGCTGGAGATGGCCCGCTTCGGCAATGCTCACCCGGCCAAGACCGTGGTGGTCGCCGGTGTGAAGTTCATGGGCGAAACCGCCAAAATCCTCAACCCTGAAAAACGCATCCTGATGCCAACCCTGGAAGCGACCTGCTCGCTGGACCTGGGTTGCCCGGTGGACGAGTTCTCGGCGTTCTGCGATCAGCACCCGGAACGTACCGTGGTGGTGTATGCCAACACGTCGGCGGCGGTCAAAGCCCGGGCGGATTGGGTAGTGACTTCAAGCTGCGCGCTGGAGATCGTCGAAAGCCTGATGGATAACGGCGAGACCATCATTTGGGGCCCGGATAAACATTTGGGCACTTACATCCAGCGTCAGACCGGCGCGGACATGCTGCTGTGGGACGGTGCCTGCATCGTTCATGAAGAGTTCAAGTCCAAGCAGCTCGAAGACATGAAGGCGCTGTACCCGGACGCAGCGATTCTGGTGCATCCGGAGTCGCCGACTTCAGTGATCGAGTTGGCGGATGCCGTCGGCTCCACCAGTCAGTTGATTGCGGCAGCGCAGAGCCTGCCGAACAAGACCTTTATTGTCGCCACTGATCGCGGCATCTTCTACAAGATGCAGCAGCTGTGCCCGGACAAGGTCTTCATTGAAGCGCCAACGGCCGGTAACGGCGCAGCGTGCCGCAGTTGCGCACATTGCCCGTGGATGGCGATGAATACCCTTGAGCGCACGCTCAAGAGCTTGAAGGAAGGGACTAACGAGATCTTTGTCGATCCCGCGCTGATTCCACAAGCGATTCGGCCGCTCAAGCGCATGCTCGACTTCACACAGGCAGCGCGGATGAAATTGGCCGGCAACGCCTGATTCGCTGACAGTGAGCCAAAAAAAACGCCCCGATTCGATCGGGGCGTTTTTGCATCTGCTGGATTACTTGGTTTTCTTTGGAATCCGCACGAGCTGGGTATTGGAGTAGATGTCATGCCAGCTGCGTTTCTGTTTGTCGAACAGCGACCAGAAGAAACCCAGCCCGACGCACAGCAAGGACGCAATCGACACCACAAAGCGCAGCAACGCCTGCCACAGGCTGATGGATGAGCCGTCGGCGTTTTGCACGCGGATGCACCAGACCTGCATCCCCAAGGTCTGACCGGACCAGGTCCAGAACTTGGCGAAAAAGCCGAACAGCACAAACAGCAGCACCGTCGACAGCAATGGATCGCCGTCCAGCGCGCCGGCTTCGGTCAGGGTGCGCATTTTGTCTTCGCCGATGAGCGCCATCTGGATCATCTTGTAAATCCCGCTGGTGACGATCAGCAGGGCGGTGCACAACAAGAAGTCGTAGAACATCGCTGCCAGGCGACGGCCCAGGGTGGCGGCGGGAAAGTCGCCCTGGGGTTTGAGCAGGTGTTTCGACATGGCAGCCTCTGGACGGAAAAAAGAAGCCATTTTACGGATTTACGCGCACAAAAAAGCCCCTGATGTCAGCATCAGGGGCTTTTTCGTTACAGAAGATCAGGCTTCTGCTTGTACTTCGTCAGCCTGCATGCCTTTCTGGCCTTGCACAGCAACGAAAGTCACTTTCTGGCCTTCTTTCAGGCTCTTGAAGCCGTTGCCCTGAATAGCGCGGAAATGTACGAACAGATCCGGACCGCTTTCTGGAGTGATAAAACCAAAACCTTTCTCGTCGTTAAACCACTTGACGGTACCGCTCTGACGTTGGGACATTTCTTATTTCCTTTGACGCAAAAAATTAATGACAGCCTCCTTCTTGTGAAAGAGTACTGGGGCTGGTTGCAGGAGAGTAAGAAGACGTCGAACGGGATGTAGCTAACTTGTAGGCTACTGCCCAGGTCACGATTCCAAGCGACCCATGCAAACACAGTGAACAAACTCTACGCCAACTACGGGAGAAAAAACAAGCCCTGTGGAGGGCCCGGATTTGCTCGCGCCGGGGCGTTATGCCGCAACTAGTGTTGGCTTATGCAATCGCCGTGTTCAATTGTTTTCGATCGTTATAAGCAAAGTTCATAAACGAAGCTGACTGGTAAAGTAATGCACTGTTTCATGGCGGTTGCGTTACACATTAGTGCACGGTTAACGCAACCGCGTTACTTATAGAAACAGTCAATCAGCCGCGGTAGTAGCGTTGTGGAACAAATGGCATTTTGCTTACAAGCAAAGGCACCTTTTTCCCACGAACAATTGCCCATACCGGCGTATCGAGAGCGATATAAGCACTGTCGACGTAACCCATCGCCAGAGGGCCGCCCAAGGTCGGACCGAAGCCACCGCTGCAAACCGCACCAATGATCTCGCCTGATTCATTGACGATCTCTGCACCCTCGCGCACCGGCGTACGTTCCTGTGGCAACAGGCCAACGCGTTTGCGGCTGACACCGGCTTGTTGCTGTCCGAACACGGTTTCTGCGCCGGGGAAGCCGCCAGCACGAGCGCCATCAGCACGACGAGGTTTGGAGATAGCCCACAGCAGGCTCGCTTCGATCGGGGTGGTCTCGGTGTTCATGTCGTGGCCGTAGAGGCACAGGCCGGCTTCCAGGCGCAGGGAGTCGCGAGCGCCAAGGCCGATGGCTGCTACTTCAGGTTCGGCCAGCAGGGCGCGAGCCAGGGCTTCGGCGTTGGCGGCCGGTACGGAGATTTCGTAACCGTCTTCACCGGTGTAGCCCGAACGGCTGACAAAGCAGTCCACACCCAGCAGTTTCACGCGGGTGAACTGCATGAAGGTCATCTTCGCCACTTCAGGCGCCAGGCGCGCGAGTACGGTGACGGCAGCCGGACCTTGCAGCGCCAACAGGGCGCGTTCCTCGAACAGCGGCTCGATGGTGCACTGGTCGCCAATGTGTTTGCGCAGATGCGCCAGGTCCTGGTCCTTGCAGGCGGCGTTGACCACCAGGAACAGTTCGTCGTTACCCAGGTTGGCGACCATCAGGTCGTCAAGGATGCCGCCGGTCTCGTTGGTGAACATCGCGTAGCGCTGCATGCCCACCGGCAGGTCGATGATGTCGACCGGCACCAGGGTTTCCAGCGCCTTGGCAGCATTGGCGCCGGTCAGACGGATCTGGCCCATGTGCGAGACATCGAACAGCCCGGCCTGATCACGGGTGTGCTGGTGTTCTTTCATCACGCCGAGCGGGTATTGCACCGGCATGTCGTAGCCAGCAAACGGCACCATGCGGGCGCCGAGTTCGATGTGCAGTGCGTGCAGCGGGGTTTTCGACAGTTGTTCGGTGGACATATTCAGCTCCTGAAAAAGTGTGCGGATGCGCGTAAGCATCAGCACTCGATAATGTTGACCGCCAAACCGCCACGGGCGGTTTCCTTGTATTTGCTTTTCATGTCGGCGCCGGTCTGGCGCATGGTGCGGATGACCTTGTCGAGGGAGACGAAGTGTTGACCGTCGCCGCGCAGGGCCATGCGTACCGCGTTGATGGCTTTCACCGAGCCCATGGCGTTGCGTTCGATGCAAGGCACTTGCACCAGCCCGCCAATCGGGTCGCAGGTCAGGCCGAGGTTGTGTTCCATGCCGATTTCGGCGGCGTTTTCCACTTGCTGCACGGTGCCACCGAGGACTTCACACAAAGCACCGGCGGCCATGGAACAGGCTACGCCGACCTCACCCTGACAGCCGACTTCAGCGCCGGAGATCGAGGCGTTTTCTTTATAGAGAATGCCGATCGCGGCCGCGGTCAGCAGAAAACGCACGACGCCGTCTTCGTTGGCGCCGGGGATGAAGCGCATGTAGTAATGCAAAACAGCGGGGACGATCCCAGCCGCACCGTTCGTAGGCGCCGTCACCACGCGCCCGCCGTTGGCGTTTTCTTCGTTGACCGCCAGTGCGTAGAGATTGACCCAGTCCAGCACCGACAGCGGATCGCGCAGTGAAGACTCCGGGTTCTTGCACAGTTGCCGATGCAGCGCGGCCGCCCGCCGTTTGACCTTCAAACCACCCGGCAGGATGCCTTCGTTGCGGCAACCGGCAGCGACGCAGTCCTGCATCACTTGCCAGATTTTCAGCAGACCGGCGCGGGTTTCCGCTTCCGGGCGCCAGGCGCTTTCGTTGGTCAGCATCACCTGGCTGATCGACAGACCATAGGTGGTGCAGTGAGCGAGCAGGTCCTTGGCGCTTTTAAACGGGAAGGTCAGTGGTGTGGCGTCTTCAACGATGCGGTCGGCGCCGGCGGCGTCTTCATCGACCACAAAACCACCGCCGACCGAGTAGTACTCGCGGCTGCGGATTTGCAGGCCCGCGGCATCGAAGGCGCGAAAGATCATGCCGTTGGGGTGATAGGCCAACGGTTTGCGGATCATCGCCAAATGTTCTTTCTCATTGAACGCAATGCTGTGTTCACCGAGCAGGTTCAAGCGACCGTTGCCACGGATTTCTTGCAGACGGGCGGCGACGGTTTCGGTGTTCACGGTATCCGGGTGTTCGCCTTCCAGGCCCAGCAACACAGCCTTGTCGCTGCCGTGGCCTTTACCGGTGGCGCCGAGTGATCCGTAGAGCTCGACTTTGACGCAGGTGGTTGCGGCCAGCAGCCCTTCACGGCGCAAACCTTCGGCGAAACGTGCCGCAGCACGCATCGGGCCGACGGTGTGGGAACTGGAGGGGCCGATGCCAATCTTGAACAGGTCGAACACGCTTAAAGACATGGTTGTTCTCCGGTTTCTTGTTATGAGGAGCACCACGAACCCGTAGGAGCGAGGCTTGCCCGCGAAGAGGCCATTACGGCCGCTAAAAGCTTCGCGGGCAAGCCTCGCTCCTACGGAATCGGTGTGTCCTTGTGGAGGCGAGTAAACCCGCCCCCCTATTCGTTTAAGCGTAGCTTTCGATCGACGGGCAGGCGCAGATCAGGTTGCGGTCGCCAAACACGTTGTCGACGCGACCGACCGGTGGCCAGTACTTGCCTTCGATCAGCGACGCAAC
>NZ_JBNDJH010000018.1:0-140702 GCF_050434865.1 Pseudomonas silensiensis | reverse complement strand
GAACGCCGGTTTGTTAGATGTGTTTGCTCGCACGAACATCATCAATCAAATCGGCGTTCTTGTTTCTGTGTTTCCCGGGATTCCGTGAAGAACCATTTTTTTGGGCTCTACCGGGTCGGTTACTTAGTCGGTTACCGGGTCGGTGAGAGCGCTGTGCCCATCACTGAACTGCAACGCCGCCAACCGCGCATACAGCGCGTTACTCGCAATCAACTCCTGATGAGTCCCCACCGCCACCAGTTTCCCTTGGTCCATCACCGCGATCCGGTCAGCGTTTTTCACCGTGGCCAGTCGGTGGGCGATGACCAGGGTGGTGCGGTTTTTCATCAGGCTCGGGAGGGCTTGCTGGATCAGGTGTTCGCTCTGGGCGTCGAGGGCGCTGGTGGCCTCGTCCAGCAGCAGTATCGGCGCGTCCACCAGTAGCGCCCGGGCGATGGCCAGGCGCTGACGTTGGCCGCCGGACAAACCGAGGCCACCGTCGCCAAGATGGGTCTGGTAGCCGTTGGGCATTTGTTCGATGAAGTCGTGGGCGTAAGCGATTTTCGCCGCTTCCTGAACCTGGGCCAGGGTTGCCGTCGGGTTGCCGTAGCGGATGTTCTCTTCGATGCTGCCAAAGAACAGCGCCGGGGATTGCGAGACCAGGGCGAAGCAGCGGCGCAGGTCCAATGGATCGAGTTGAGTCAGCGGCACGCCATCGAGCAGGATGCGTCCTTCGGCCGGGTCGTAAAAGCGCAGCAGTAAGTCATACACCGTCGACTTGCCGGCACCGGAGGGCCCGACCAACGCGAGGGTTTCACCGGCATTGATCGTCAGATTCAAACCATCGACCGCATAGCTTTCGGGACGCGACGGGTAGGAAAAGCGCACGTCTTGCAGCACCAGGTCACCCTTCACCCGTTCAGGCAAGGTCACCAGGCCAGTGGTAGGTGGCTGGATAATGTTTTCCGAGCGCAGCAACTCGGCTATCCGCTCGGCGGCGCCGGCGGCACGCTGCAGTTCGCCGATCACTTCGCTCAATGTGCCGAATGCGCTGCCGACGATCAGGCTGTAAAACACAAACGCCGCCAGCTCGCCTGCGGAAATCCGCCCGGCAATGACATCCATTCCGCCGACCCAGAGCATCACCCCGACCGCGCCAAGCACCAGCACGATCACCAGGGTAATCAGCCAGGCGCGCTGGAAGATCCGCTTGCGAGCGGTGTTGAAAGCCTCCTCCACGGTTGCGGCAAAGCGCTGCTCGTCCTGGACCTGATGGTTGTAGGCCTGCACGGTTTTGATCTGGCCCAGGGTTTCGGAAACATAGCTGCCGATATCGGCAATCCGGTCCTGGCTCAGGCGTGACAGGCTGCGTACCCGACGGCCGAAGATCAGGATCGGCGCGATCACCAACGGCAACGCGACCACCACGATGCTGGTGAGCTTGGGGTTGGTGATAAACAGCAGGACGATCCCGCCGATCACCATCAACAGATTGCGCAAAAACAGCGACAGAGACGAGCCGATCACCGATTGCAGCAGCGTGGTGTCAGCGGTTAACCGCGACTGGATCTCGGAGCTACGGTTGTCTTCGTAGAACCCTGGGTGCAGATAAATCAGATGATTGAACACCTGACGACGGATGTCCGCGACAACGCGTTCACCGATCCATGAGACCAGGTAAAAACGCGCGAAGGTGCCAATCGCCAGCCCCACCACCAGCAACATAAACAGACCGATGGACTGGTTGAGCAAATGCGGCGACTGGGTCATGAAACCCTGATCCACCAGCAGGCGAATCCCCTGCCCCATGGACAAGGTGATGCCAGCCGTGACGATCAATGCGAGCAAGGCACCGACGGCCGGCCAGCGATAAGGCGCGATGAAACGCAGGGCCAGGCGCATGGCGCGCCGTTGACGGGACGAGAGGATGGAGATCATTCGATGGCGCAACCAGTAGGGTTTGACGCGTTCAAGCCTACACCGGTCGATGGGTTTGAACGCTGTAAATCATAATGAGTCAGGTTAATTATGACCGCAAAGCCTAGGCCCTAGACGGTATTGGTCTAAAGTCCGGGTGGCAGCACCGCGTTATTTCTGGTGGACTGATGTTGCCGCCCAGGAAAGATCGCAGGGAGTTGTCACAGCCCGGTCACTTGGCGGTTCTATAGTAAGCACACAACCTGATGAGGAGACAGGCCATGTCCTTGCAAAACAGCAGCGAAGACAAGATTGAAGTGATCCGCACACAGCCAGACCAGTCTCTGGGTTGCTCGATTATCGATAAGGATGGGCGCGAAGTACCGATCACTGAAGGCATGATCCAGGACGCTTGCCGCGAACTGGAAAAGCGATTGGTCAAGCCTGCCGAACAAAAGTGATATAGCCACCGTCTTCTTGACCCGGCCTCTGATGGCCGGGTTTTTTATGGGTGATTATCCAGATATCGCGATAGGGCCGAATCGGTTTCTAGACAGCCGTTGCGCCAAGTGCCAACACGATCTGCTGCAATACCGGCGAATCCCCATCGATCCGTACCGCTAACCCATCAATCTCACGCCGCAGCGGATAATGCTTACGCAGTGAATCAAACGCTGCACGCTGCTCATTCACATTGCCTACAAGGCTGCGGCGGAAATCCGCATCGTCGCGGCGCGGGTCGTACACGCCACGGCACAACATGGCCAGCGACCAGGCCGGATCGCTGTTAGCATTCAAGGTCACTTGCGACAACCAGGGTGCGGGCAGCAAATCGCTCAAGCTGATCTGAGCCGGTTGCCCGAGGAAATCGCAATACGCCTGATAAATCTGCGCGGTGCCTCGCTGTCTGCCATCGAGGCTGTAACCGGCAATGTGCGGGGTCGCCAACACGCAGAGTTCGGCCAGTGCCACATCGACCTCAGGCTCGCCTTCCCAGACGTCCAGCACTGCTTGCAGGTCTTCGCGTTGCAGCAGCACCTGGCGCAGCGCGGCGTTGTCGACCACCGGTCCACGACTGGCGTTGATCAGCCAGGTGCCAGACTTGAGCTGGTTCAATCGGTTTTTATCGAACAGATGCCAGGTCGACTGGGCGCCATGTTTCTTCAATGGCGTGTGCAGGCTGATGACATCGCACTGTTCGATGATCTGTTCGAGGCTGACGTAATCGCCACCTTCAGCAGCTTGCCTTGGCGGATCGCAGACCAGCACGTTCCAGCCCAGACCTTGCAGAACCTTGACCAAGCGGCCGCCCACTTCACCGGCACCCACGACGCCGTAGGTGCGTTGAGTCAGGTCGACGCCTTCGATTTCGGCCAGGGTCAGCAGACTGCCGAGCACGTAGTCGACCACGCCCCGAGCGTTGCAGCCGGGCGCGCTGGACCAGGTGATGCCGGCCTGCTGAAAGTAATCCAGATCCAGGTGATCGGTGCCGATGGTGCAGGTGCCGACAAAGCGTACCTTGCTGCCTTCGAGCAACGCGCGGTTAACGTTGGTCACCGAGCGCACCAGCAGCACATCGGCCTGTTCGACGGTGGCGCGGTCAATGGAACGCCCCGGCACCCGGCGGATTTCACCGAAACCTTCGAAGAAGGCATCGAGCAGCGGGATATTTTCGTCGGCAACAATCAGCATGGCAGGCTCCTTTGAGGGATCGGCAGTGTAGGCGGAGATGACCGTAGTGGGCCAGCGGGCATTGCACAGCCCCTGTAGCAGCTGGCGAAGCCTGCGTTCGGCTGCGTAGCAGTCGCGAGACCTGAACGCGCGGCATTCCTGAATCACCGCATAATCCGATTTCACGACTGCTACGCAGCCGAACGCAGGCTTCGCCAGCTGCTACAGGGACCGCGTTGTCGCAACGTCCGGACGTCGATTACAAATCCGCAACACAGGACTTTTCCTGACCACTGCGTCAGGGCGTAGAATGCGCCGCCTTGCGCATCAACCTCTTTGGACGTTTCGCCCTTGAATTCCGTGACTGACCGCCCCGCCGCTATTTCCCTCACCCGACCGGCCCGGGTTCGCCTGGAGCTGAAAAACCTGCTCGGCCTGGCCTTGCCGATCATGATCGCGCAACTGGCGACCACCGCGATGGGCTTCGTCGATGCCGTGATGGCGGGCCGGGTCGGGCCACGGGATCTGGCGGCGGTGGCGCTGGGCAACTCGATCTGGGTGCCGGTGTTTCTGTTGATGACCGGCACGCTGCTGGCCACGACCCCGAAAGTCGCCCAGCGCTTCGGCGCCGGCACCCACCGCGAGATCGGCCCGATCGTGCGCCAGGCACTGTGGCTGGCGCTGGTGGTGGGGTTGATGGCGACCGGCATGCTGTTCAGCGCCGAACCGATTTTGCACATCATGAAGGTCGATCCCGAATTGATCGGCCCGTGCATGCAATACCTGCATGGCATCGCCAGCGGTTTGCCCGCCGTTGCGTTCTACCATGTGCTGCGCTGTTTCAGCGACGGCCTGGGGCGCACACGTCCGGCCATGGTGCTGGGTCTGTGCGGACTGGCATTGAACATTCCGCTGAACTACGTCTTCATCTATGGCCACTTTGGTGTACCGGCCATGGGCGGTGTCGGTTGCGGCTGGGCCACGGCGATCGTGATGTGGGTGATGGCCCTGGGCATGGCCGGGTGGGAGCGCTGGGCGCCGGCGTATCAGTCGAGTGAGTTGTTCAGCCGTTTCGACTGGCCGCAGTGGTCGGTGATCAAACGCCTGTTGGGCATCGGCCTGCCGATCGGCATCGCGGTGTTCGCCGAGTCGAGCATCTTCGCCGTGATTGCGCTGCTGATCGGCAGCCTCGGCGCGACGGTAGTAGCCGGGCACCAGATCGCGCTGAACTTCAGCTCGCTGGTGTTCATGATCCCCTACTCCCTCGGCATGGCCGTGACCGTACGGGTCGGCCAGGCGCTCGGCCGTCAGGAACCGCGAGAAGCCCGTTTCGCTGCCGGTGTCGGCATGGGCACGGCGCTGGCCTATGCGTGCATTTCCGCGAGCATGATGCTGTTGCTGCGTGAACACATCGCAACGATCTACACCGCCGACCCGACGGTGATTCATGTCGCGGCAATGCTGATTGTGTATTCGGCGCTGTTCCAGTTTTCCGATGCGATCCAGGTGACGGCTGCCGGCGCGTTGCGCGGCTATCAGGACACTCGGGTGACGATGATCCTGACGCTGTTCGCTTACTGGGGGATTGGGTTGCCGGTGGGTTACGCGCTGGGCCTGACCGATTGGTTCGGTGCACCGAGCGGCCCGAGCGGGCTGTGGCAGGGTTTGATCGTGGGCTTGAGTTGCGCGGCGCTGATGCTGTCGATCCGCCTGACGCGCAGTGCACGCAAGCGGATCCGCATCAGCCAGTCGGCGGGTTAAGCGAGTTTCTTGCGGATCCAGTAAAGGTAGGTGCCTGCCACTTCGTGCTGCGCGACCAGTTCGTGGTCGAGAAACACGCAGAATTTGGGAATGTCGCGACGGGTCGACGGGTCGGTGGCGATCACCTTGAGCAGGCCGCCGGGCACCAGGTCACGAATGTGCTGGTGTAGCATCATCACCGGTTCCGGGCAGTTGAGGCCGGTGGCGTCGAGGGTGCCGTCAACCGGCGTATCAATCATTTCACTCATGATTCACTCCTGAAACTTGCCGGCATTGTCGCGCATTGCCGGGTTTAACGTCATCTGTCGTCTATCGCCCTGTAGGAGCGAGGCTTGCCCGCGAAAGGCGCAGCGCGGTGTATCTGTAGAACCGCAGCGCGGCCTTCGCGGGCAAGCCTCGCTCCTACAGGGTTCCAGCGCGCATTTGCGTGTCGGTTAATGTCGGGCTCAGCGGGACTTGGGTTTCTTTACGTCGATCCGGCGCAGGTGGCAGGTCACTTCTTCACGGTCGTGATACAGCTGCTTGCAGCCGATCTCGACCCGAATGCCGCGCTCCTTGAACCCGTCGGCAATGCGCTCCAGCAAGCGTTTCACTTCGGCGTAACGCTGTTTCATCGGCAGCTTGAGGTTGACCACCGCTTCGCGGCAATGCCCCTCGCCAATCCATTCTTCCAGCATCGCGGCGTTGCGCGCCGGTTTCTCGACGATGTCGCAGACCATCCAGTCCACCGGTTGCTTGGGCTTGAAGGTGAAACCGTCGGCCATCAAGTGTTGCACCAGACCGGTGTCCATCAAGCTTTCAGCCATCGGGCCGTTGTCGATCGCGGTGACCAGCATGCCGCGGTTGACCAGTTGCCAGGTCCAGCCGCCGGGTGCGGCGCCGAGGTCGACGCCGGTCATGTCGCTGTGCAGGCGCTCATCCCACTGATCGCGAGGGATGAAGTGGTGCCACGCCTCTTCCAGTTTCAGCGTCGAACGGCTCGGCGCCTCACGCGGAAACTTCAGCCGCGGAATACCCATCGGCCACATCGCCGAGTTGTTCGACTCGGCCAGCCCCATGAACACTTCGCGGCCACTTTTGAAGGTCAGCAGCAGACGCGGTTTGTGGGCATCTTCAACCAGTTTGCCAGCGGCCATCAGCGCCTTGCGCAGGTGCCCTTCGAACTTCTTGCAGAAATTCGACAATTCCTTGCCATCGTTGGTGTCGACCATTTCCAGCCACAGGCTGCCGCACAGCGGGAAGTCCGCCATGTGCGCGAGGATCACACTGATGCGGTCGGTTTCCGGCAGATCGATGAAGATCCCGCGAGCCCACTGGCGCGGGAAGATCAGATCGGCGAAACGCTGACCACGCATCAGGCGCTCGGCGCCGTCTTCTTCGGTGCAGATGAATTCGGCGCAGGCGCTGGCGGTCTTGGCCTTGGCATAACCGGCCACGTTCAGCCGCGCGGCGTGTTCGGAAATCTCGGAGCAGACTTCGCTTTCGAAGCCCGGCCGGCAATGCATAAAGAGGGTGTTCATTCTTACTCCTGGGCAGATGGCGAGAAATTCAACCACTGCGCGATGCCCAGACTTGCGTTGAAGCAAAGCCTGTCACGAAAACGGGCGCATGATAGCTGAGTTCGGAACCTTGGACTCAGCCATAGAGTCCAGTTATTAGCCTTAAGCACCAAACAGGACTAGGTTTAAACCTCTGTTCGTTCCCTCAGTCCGTAGCCGTGCGGACTCAAAGGAGTCATTTCAATGCCGTCCCTCGATAGCCTGAAAACCCTTAAAACCTTACAAGTTGACGACAAGACCTATCACTATTTCAGCTTGCCGGATGCCGCCAAAAGCCTGGGCGACCTGGACAAGCTGCCAATGTCGTTAAAAGTGCTGCTGGAAAACCTGCTGCGCTGGGAAGATGAAAAAACCGTCACCGGCGCCGACCTCAGGGCGATTGCCGCCTGGCTCAAGGAACGTCGCTCCGACCGCGAAATCCAGTACCGTCCCGCGCGGGTATTAATGCAGGACTTTACCGGCGTTCCTGCCGTGGTCGATCTGGCCGCCATGCGTGCCGCGATGGCGAAGGCCGGCGGCGACCCGCAGCGAATCAACCCGCTCTCCCCCGTGGATCTGGTGATCGACCACTCGGTGATGGTCGACAAATTCGCCAGCGCCAGCGCCTTCGAACAGAACGTCGACATCGAAATGCAGCGCAACGGTGAACGTTATGCATTCCTGCGCTGGGGCCAAAGCGCCTTCGACAACTTCAGCGTGGTACCGCCGGGCACCGGCATCTGCCACCAGGTGAATCTGGAATACCTGGGGCGCACGGTCTGGACCAAGGACGAGGACGGCCGCACCTATGCCTTCCCCGACACCCTGGTCGGCACCGACTCCCACACCACCATGATCAACGGCCTCGGCGTACTCGGCTGGGGCGTCGGCGGGATCGAAGCGGAAGCGGCGATGCTGGGCCAACCGGTGTCGATGCTGATCCCGGAAGTGATCGGCTTCAAACTCACCGGCAAGCTCAAGGAAGGCATCACCGCCACCGACCTGGTGCTGACCGTCACCCAAATGCTGCGCAAGAAAGGCGTGGTCGGCAAATTCGTCGAGTTCTACGGTGACGGCCTCGCCGATCTGCCGCTGGCCGACCGCGCGACCATCGCCAACATGGCCCCGGAGTACGGCGCCACCTGCGGCTTTTTCCCGGTGGATGACATCACCCTGGAATACCTGCGTTTATCCGGTCGCACCCGCGAGACCGTGAAACTGGTCGAGGCCTACTGCAAAGCCCAGGGCCTGTGGCGCCTGCCGGGTCAGGAACCGGTGTTCACCGACAGCCTGGCGCTGGACATGGGTAGCGTCGAAGCCAGCCTTGCCGGGCCGAAACGCCCACAGGACCGGGTATCACTACCGAATGTCGCGCAAGCGTTCAGTGACTTCGTCGACCTGCAATTCAAACCCACCAGCAAGGAAGTCGGTCGACTTGAAAGTGAAGGCGGCGGTGGCGTCGCGGTGGGCAATGCCGATCTGGCCGGTGAAGCCGACTACGAATACGACGGTCAGGTGTATCGATTGAAAAACGGCGCAGTGGTGATTGCCGCGATCACCTCCTGCACCAACACCTCCAACCCGAGCGTGATGATGGCCGCCGGCCTGGTGGCGAAGAAAGCCGTGGAAAAAGGCCTCAAGCGCAAACCGTGGGTCAAGAGTTCGCTGGCCCCAGGCTCGAAAGTGGTCACCGACTACTACAAGGCTGCCGGCCTGACCCAGTACCTTGATGAACTGGGTTTTGCCCTGGTCGGCTACGGCTGCACCACGTGCATCGGCAACTCCGGGCCATTGGCGGAGCCGATCGAAAAAGCCATTCAGGCCGCCGACCTGACCGTCGCCTCGGTGCTGTCGGGCAACCGCAACTTCGAAGGTCGCGTGCATCCTCTGGTGAAAACCAACTGGCTGGCCTCCCCACCGCTGGTCGTCGCCTATGCGCTGGCCGGCACGGTGCGCATCGACATCAGCAGCGAGCCTTTAGGTACCGACAAGGATGGCAATCTGGTGTATCTGCGGGACATCTGGCCAAGCACCAAAGAGATTGCCGACGCGGTGAACCAGGTCAACACCGCGATGTTCCACAAGGAATATGCCGAAGTGTTTGCCGGCGACGAGCAATGGCAGGCGATTGAAGTGCCGCAAGCGGCGACGTATGTCTGGCAGGACGATTCGACGTACATCCAGCATCCACCGTTCTTCGATGACATCGGCGGGCCGCCGCCGGTGGTCAAGGACGTCAGCGGTGCCAGAGTCCTCGCACTGCTGGGTGATTCGGTGACCACCGATCACATCTCTCCGGCCGGCAACATCAAGGCCGACAGTCCGGCAGGCCATTACCTGCGCGAGAAAGGCGTGGAACCACGGGACTTCAACTCCTACGGCTCGCGGCGCGGCAACCACGAAGTGATGATGCGCGGCACCTTTGCCAACATCCGCATTCGTAACGAGATGCTCAGCGGCGAAGAAGGCGGCAATACGATTTACATTCCCACCGGGGAGAGGATGCCGATCTACGATGCGGCGATGCGTTATCAAGCCTCGGGCACGCCTCTGGTGGTGATTGCCGGGCAAGAATACGGCACCGGCTCGAGTCGCGACTGGGCGGCCAAGGGCACCAATCTGCTGGGGGTCAAAGCCGTTATCGCCGAAAGTTTCGAACGGATTCACCGCTCCAACCTGGTGGGCATGGGCGTGTTGCCGTTGCAGTTCAAGCTGGATCAGAACCGCAAGAGCCTGAACCTGACTGGCAAGGAGACGCTGGATATTCTGGGTTTGACCGGCGTCGAGCTGACGCCGCGGATGAACCTGACACTGGTGATCACCCGTGAAGACGGCAGCCGCGAGAAAGTCGAGGTGTTGTGCCGGATCGATACCCTGAATGAGGTGGAGTACTTCAAATCGGGGGGGATTTTGCATTACGTGTTGCGACAGTTGATTGCCTCGTAACAGACTGCTGACACAGACACCGCCTTCGGGCGGTGTTTTTGTTTGTGGGGCGTTCGCCTCTATAATCGCGCCGCTTTTGTAAGCCGGACACCACATCCCTCTGGGAGCGAGCCTGCTCGCGATAGCGGTAGGACAGACACCGATTCAGTGACTGACAGACCGCTTTCGCGAGCAGGCTCGCTCCCACAGGGGATTACGGCGCTCTGCACATTTCGGGATACAAGGATTTTCAATGATTGCCCTGCCATGGACCTACCTGACCCTGCTCTCCCTCGGCTACGCCCTCGCGCTGATCTACGGCCAACTCGGCTGGCTGGCCCTAATTTCCGTCGCGCTGTTGCTGCTCACAGGTTTCGCCGTCCGCCAACAAGAGCTCCCCATCGCGCGCTACCTCGGTCATGGGGTGTTCTTCGTCCTGGTCCTGGCACTGGCGATGCACTGGCTTCCCGGCTTCCGCAACGGTAGCGCCATCGCCCCTCAGCGATTCACCGACGATGCCATGCCGTTTTTCATGTACCTGAATCAGGACAAACCCCTGATCGGGTTCTGGCTTTTGCTGGTCTGCCCGTGGATTGTCGGCCGGCGTTCGCTGCGCCTTTCCATCTATGCCACTGCACTGGGGTTGACGTTGAGCGCCGTGCTGGCCTTGGGTGGCGCGCTGTTGCTGGACATGATCAGTTGGGCACCGAAGTGGCCGGATCAAGCCTGGTTATGGACGCTGAACAACCTGCTGCTGGTGACCCTGGTCGAGGAAGCGCTCTTTCGCGGCTACATCCAGGGCGGTCTGACCCGGTACTTCAAAAACCTGCCCTACGGTGAAAACCTCGCCCTGCTCCTCGCCTCGCTGATGTTCGGCCTGGTGCATGTGGGCGCCGGCTGGCAATGGGTGTTGCTGGCGAGCCTGGCGGGTGTCGGCTATGGTCTGGCCTATCGATTTGGCGGTTTGGGTGCTGCTATCGCGACCCACTTCGGCTTGAATCTGCTGCACTTTGGACTGTTCACCTATCCGATGCTCGCCGGATAACAAACCTCGGGATCTAGCTGACGCCCAAGACCCAACCTCGGCGCCAATAGCTATTCAGGACTTTGAATCGCACGGATGTAACCGGACATATCAGAAACGAAAATAACGTCATCAGATCGCGACTGGTCGACCCATCCCGCAATGGCGAGATTAGCCGCCCACCCCAATGGACATTGCCCCTACCGTATTTTTTAAAGCCAGCCTCGATAGTTATTTCTTGTCAAGCTTCTCAAGGGAACTAAGTGGCTTGACTACTGTCCACCCCGACGTTTAACCTCCCGCCCCACGAATGGAAGCAATCTGTCGTACACGACCGATGGTCCTCTGAAAATGAATTCAAGCAACGCGTTTATCGCGCTGTTGTGCTGTGCGGTAAATAATGCTCAAGCCTCGCTCCCCCCTGCAAATCAAAAAATCCGTCATTTTTGCCCTAGTGCTGCGTGAAGCGCGTTCGCGTTTTGGTGATCGCCGTATGGGCGCTACATGGACGCTGATCGAGCCGATTTGCCACCTGTTGATTCTGAGCGTGCTGTTTGCCTTGATTCGTGGCCGCACCGTGGCCGGTATCGACTTCCCGGTCTTTGTATTGGTTGGCCTCGCGCCCTTCCTTCTGTTTCGCAATATCGCCATGCGACTGATGAACAGCCCCAAGGAAAACCGCGCGCTGTTTGCCTATAAACAGATCAAGCCCCTCGACACCTTTGTCGCCCGCGTGCTGGTGGAGTTCTGCATCTCGGCAAGCGTGTACGCCATTTTGGTGTTCGGCTTCGCCTGGTACGGCTTCGACATGTCCATCAAGTCGCCCATTGAGTGGATGCTGACCATCCTGCTCGGGGTACTGTTCTCGTTTGGCCTGGGCATGCTGTTGTCGCTGATCGCCCATGCCATGCCCAGTAGCACACTCTTTCTGCGGATGATGTTCTTCCCGCTATATTTCATCTCGGGCGTACTTATTCCCGCCGCCTACCTGCCTCAAGCCATGCTGCCACTGCTGCTGCTCAATCCGTTCCTGCACCTGCTTGAACTGATCCGCGCCGAGATTTTCCCGCACTACGTACCGGTCGATGGCGTTTCGCTGCACTACGTGATCGCCTTTACCCTGGTTTTGCTGTTCGTCTCCCTGGGTACTTATCGGGTTCGTCGACTGCATTTGATCTCCACCAAGAACGGCTAACCGCAGGCTTTCCGTGTTCGAGCTCAGAAATATCACCAAGTCGTACCTGACCCCCAAAGGCCGTCGCCACGTGTTTCGCGACCTGTCTCTGAAGATCCCCGCTGGCAAGAACATCGGTCTGATCGGCCGCAACGGCTCTGGCAAATCGACCTTGGTCCGCCTGCTGGGCGGTGCCGATGTGCCGGACTCCGGCACCATTGCCACCGACAAAAGCATCTCCTGGCCAGTGGGTCTGTCCGGCGGCTTTCAGGGCACCATGACCGGTCGCGAGAACATTAAGTTCGTCAGTCGCGTCTACGGCGCGGTCGGTGACGCCATGCGCCAGAAGATCGCCTACGTCGAAGACTTCGCCGAGATTGGTAGCTGGATCGACGAACCGGTCAAGACCTACTCCTCCGGCATGCGTTCGCGCCTGGCCTTCGGCCTGAGCATGGCCTTCGACTTCGACTACTACCTGATAGACGAAGTGATGTCGGTGGGTGACGCACACTTCAAGCGCAAATGCGCTGACGTGTTCGAGGAACGCCTGCAGAAATCAAAGGTTGTTCTGGTTTCCCACAGCATGCCCGAAATTAAAAAGCTCTGTGACGTCGTGCTGCTGGTGCGTGATGGCGGAGTGCAGATCTATGACGATGTCGATGAGGGCATCAAGGCCTACAACACCTGATCGCCCTGACCGTGGCGTGATTGTTTTATTTCAAGGATGCAAGAGCATATGAGCAGTACGGGTAAATTCAAGGGCTGGCGTCTGACACTGGGGCTAATCGTAGTACCAATGGTACTGGCCATCGCCTACTACAGCTTTTTTGCCGTGGACCGCTTTGTCAGCTCCGCGCAAGTGGTGGTTCGCCAGGACGGTAACAACTCGGGCGCACAGCTGCCAGGGCTCAGCATGCTGCTGAGCGGTACCAATCCCGCCTCCCGAGAAGAAACCCTGTACCTGCGTGAGTACATCGTGTCGATGGACATGATGCAACTGCTGGAAGATCGCCTGCACTGGGTCGAGCAATACAGCAAGCAACGCAACGACCCGTTCTTCTGGCTGGACAAAGACACCGAGCGTGAGGATCTGCTCAAGTACTACCAGCGCATGGTCTCCGCCCACTACGACGAAACCACCGGCCTGCTGCGTGTTGAAGTACAAGCCTTCAGCCCGGAACTTGCAGAGCAGATGGTCAATACCATTCTGGAAGCCAGCGAGCACTTCGTGAACGAAGTCTCCCACAGCATCGCCCGTGAGCAGATGCGCTTCGCCAAAGTCGAGCTCGAAGGCGCGAAGAAAAACTACACCAAATGCAAAGAAGAACTGCTGAGCTTCCAGAACCGCAACAAGGTATTGGACGGCAAGAGCTCGGCCCAAGGCCGCGCCAGCATCATCGACACCCTCGAAGGCGAGCACTCCAAAGAACGCGCCGTGCTCACCCAGATGCTCTACAAGCTTCGTCCGGACTCCCCACAGGTCAAGCAACAACAGCAACGCGTAAATGCCATTCGCGAACAACTGAATGCCGAAAAACGCCTGCTGGTATCCGCCCCGGATGGCGATCAGCTCAACGTGATCTCCTCGCGCTTCCAGCAATTGACCCTCGATGCCGGTATCGCCGAAGAAACCTACAAGACCGCCGTTGCTGCGCTCGACAACGCACGCATCGAAGCCAGCAAGAAGATTCGTACCCTGGTTACCGTGGTCAGCCCGAACACGCCTCAGATGGCACTCTACCCAGAGCGTCTCTACAACCTGGCAACCATCTTCCTGGCCCTGCTGTTGCTCTACGGTATTGCCCGCTTCCTTATTGCATCGATCGAGGATCATCGTGATTAAATCCATTTCTGGCCTGCCCCTTCGCCCCCTGAACTTGAGCATGCGAAACAGCGCTGTTGCGGGTCTGATGTTGGTGACTTTGACTTTGTCTGGTTGCAGCGGCGTGATGTCGGGCGCCGGCCCATACAAAGGTGATATTGAAAGCAAAAGCCAAAGCACTGCGTATGACCTGGTGGACATCAACGCCAACACCATCGCTCCGTTCATGCGCCCAGCTACCAAACCGGCCAAAGCCAAAATCACCAGCCCACTGGCGCAAAGTGTGCGCCTGATGGGGGGTGACGTGATCAACGTGCTGATCACCGACAATGCACCGGAAGGCAGCGGCCTGTTCGCCCCGCTCTCGACGGGTGGTACCCAACTCAAAGTGCGCATCGACGACAAGGGAATGATCTCCCTGCCGTATGTTGGCCATCAGTTCGTTGCCGGCATGACCCTGATTCAGGTCGAAGACATGATTCGGCAGAAGCTCAAGGGCGTGACTACCGACGTGCAGGCGCACGTAGATCTGGTTGGCGATCTGTCCGGCTCGGTGCTGGTAGCGGGCGCGGTGAAAGCCCCCGGTCGCTTCTCCACCCTGCAAGGCCCGCTGACTCTGCTTGATGCTGTTAACCAGGCAGGCGGTCCGGTGATGGAACCGCACTTGGTCAATGTCACTGTGCGCAATGGTTCTCAAGCCAACACCTTCAACTACGAAGATGTCCTGGCTGGTAATAACTTCGTGCTGAAGCCAAATTCGGAAGTGGTTCTAGAACGTGCGCGTCAGCGCTTTGTGGCGATGGGTGCTGTGGGCGAGCCAGGCTTGCATGATTTGCCAGCGCAAAACGCCAGCCTTCTAGATGCACTGGGCTCTGTGGGTGGACTGAAAGAAGCTAATGCAAACCCACAGGGTGTGTTCGTGTTCCGGATGGGAGAATCCACCCCGACACAAGCAGCCAAACCCATTGTGATGCGTATCGATATGCGTGATCCGGCCGCAATTTTTTACGCCCGCCAGGTCATGCTAAAGCCGGATGACACTATTTATGTCACCAATGCGGCTGTGTATGAGTGGCAAAAAATCATTGGACCAATCGTACAGACTCTTGTACTCGGTCGAGCCGTGGGCATGAGCCCAAATTAAGCAAGAAAGACAGCAAGAGATTACGTGACTGCCGCCATCGACCATGTCATGGCGACAATCCAAACCAATATCTACCTATGAGTGGAGTGTTTGTTGGGCCAGTGAATTTTGTGCAGCGCTAACAAGTTAAAAGACAGGGATGTCACATACTGGACTTTCTATAAGCTGACTCAAGGATTGCCCCGGAAAGAACACTCCAGCAGATTTCAAGGAATTTGAATGAACGTCCTTTTCTATCTGGAGCCCGCCATTGAGCTGGGCAATCCTGAGTTTCGTTACGCTACGCTTCGCAGCTCAATCGTCCCGCAAGTAAGTGCATTGCGTGATGCCGGTGTAAACGTCCACTGCATCGTTAGCCAGGTCATCGCTGAACGAGCATTGCGTGACGGCCATATCGATGCAATCGGCTCCCTATCTACCATTGATCCGCTGGATTGGACCGAAGGCGAAAACACCCTTGAGCGCTCGCTTAGACATCAAGCCAAAAATCACAAGGACGGCGAGCTCGCGCGTCTCGGCGAATTGCTCAAATCCGGTATCCCGCAAGGGTTTGATCCCGACATCATTATCGTCTGGGAATCTCCTATGTCGCTCCTTGGAGAAATCTTTCCCAAGGCGCGCATTATTTATCAGATGCCCGGCTTCTTCTCCCGCGCGCCATTTGCCAACCTTGTCGCGTTTGATACAGGCCTTCTCGGCGATAGCACCTCGCCCGCCAATCGGTCTGTAAGCCCTGCAGAAATAGAAGCCCTTGAAAGCCTGAGAGATCACGAAGCCCGATTCCTGAGCTCCATCGCTCCAACACAAGTGGCAATCAACGACCTTAAACAACGCTTTCGTAGCGTGATCCTGCTGCCATTGCAGATTGATGGCTACTTTATGATCGACTCCGTATTGGGGCGTCGTAGCCAGTTCGATGTACTGGTAGACATCATGGGTCGTATACCGGACAACCAAGCTCTGGTAGTAACAAATTACTGGTCCGGCCAGACCCGAAGTGCAGTCCTGACCGAGCAGAACATCACTTACTTGCGCTCGCGTTTTGCGAATTTTGCCTACTTCGAAAACTTCGACAAAATCCCGTCGGTATCGCAGTTGCTGGTCCCTGAGATGGATGGCGTTATCACCATCTCCTCCTCCCTTGGCTATCAGGCAGCGTTCTGGCAAAAACCTTTGCTGACTCTCGGCACCAGCCATATCACGCCATTCGCAACCACCAACGACTGGAATGAATTCTTTGCCCAGGTCATCGCGGGCGAACCGATAGTGCGTGATGAACTGATCATTTCATCCATCTGCACCAAGCACCTACCAGTGCAAATGCTCGAAAATGGCAAAGGTTATGCTGGCTGGCTTCAAGAAGTGGCAACTCGCCCCGCCGGTGACTTCCCGCGCTGGACCGACAATGAGCCAGTAGCCAAAACACTATTGGATCTTCGACGCGAACCCGAATACCTGAAGCAGCTTGGTTACTTCAACCTGGTACACGAAGAGTCTTCAATGGATCATTGCCGTGAGCTTTCACAGCAGATTCAGCGGCACCCAATCATTTCGTTTGACGTATTCGATACGCTTTTATACCGACCATTCAAATCTCCTTCAGACATGTTCGAATTCATGTCGGATGAAGTGCGTCAGATTTGCAATCTTCCGTCCCTCGATTTCCGTGCCGCTCGGCGCGCCGCAGAAAAAGCTGCTTTCGAGGAAGCCATCGCACGTGGTGACGGCGAGACTCGGATTGATGAAATCTACAAGGCATTTGCAGAACAAACGGGTGTAGGCCAAGAACGGGCAGAGCGCGTTCAACAGCTCGAAATGCAGATGGAAATGGACATCCTCTATCCAAGGCTGTCTGGCTTCAAAGCCTTCAATGAAGCTCGCAGCCTGGGCAAACGAATTATCATCATTTCCGACATGTATCTTCCTCGCGACTTCCTCGAAGCCATCCTTAAAAAGAATGGTTATGAGGGTTATGAGCGCTTTTATGTATCGTCCGAAGCCCGTGTCAAGAAACACAACGGAAGACTCTTCGACCACGTTCTCGAAGACCTGAACGTCGATCCGAAGACAATTCTCCACGTTGGGGACAACGTTGCCGCCGACGTGGTGCGAGCCAAAGAACGCGGCATCAAACCGTTCCACTTGATCAAGGCATCTGAAGTATTCGCAAAATGCGATAGCTTTATGACTCCGTGGTCTCGCGATGAAGAGCGCCACTCCCTGGACTGGAAGATGATTCTTGCTGTCGCGGGCAATCGATTCCATGACAATCCGTATTTGCCACATCGACGCGGTACCCTGTTCTGCGGCGATCCTTGGCGCCTGGGCTACTACGGCCAAGGTCCTATGCTTCTGGGCTACACCAAGTGGCTGATGGAGAAAGCTATTCGCGACGGCGTGAAACGTCTTTACTTCCTGTCTCGCGACGGCTTGATCATGAAGGAAGCATACGATCGGATTGCCCAGAATTATCCAGACGCACCAAGTAGTCATTACCTGCTCTGCTCACGCAGAGCCGTGAATCTCGCCAAGGTACGCGATGAACATGGCGTGATGGATTTGCTGCAAGTGGACTATGCACGCACGACTATCCAACACCTTCTTTCGTCTCGCTTTGGTGTTTATCCGGCAAATGTGCCAACCGAATTGCTCGCGAAACACAACCTGACTCTTGAGACGATAGTCACCAACAAACACCAGGAAATGCTCAAGCCATTTTTCCTCGACCTTCTTCCACTCATCGTCACTGCTGCGAGCAAAGAGCGGGCGAATTATCTCGAATACCTTGAAGGAACAGGCCTGCTGGACTCAGGTGAAGTTGCCTTGGTGGATATCGGGTACGCAGGCACCATGCAGGAATCCCTGTATCTGCTCACTGATCGCAAGAAACTGTTTGGCGGTTACTACCTGATGACCTTCCGTCAGGCACTGAAGCGCGTAGACGCTTATGGCATGCCGATCAGAGGGTACCTGGGTGAGTTCGTGGATCGTCACGATACCCACCATCCATTCTGCCGAAACGTTCCACTCTACGAGACACTGTTTAGCAGCGTGGACACGTCTTTTGTCCGCATGGATCGTGATTGGAATGGCCGCCTTACACCGATTTTCATGGACCGATTTGCAGCCGAGGCAAAACGTGAAGAGGTAGTTCATCGGATCCATAAAGGTGCGCTGAGCTTCATTGAAGAAACAGCGCGCATCTTTGGCAGCCGCTTGAAAAACCTGGATATCGAGCCCGTCAAATCTCTACGCGTGCTAGAGAAGTTCTTCAGTGATCCGCATCCCGTAGACGCCAAAATGTTCGCCGGCCTTGTTTTTGAGGATGCTTATGGCGGCGCGGGTCTGAAAAAAATATTGCCAACAGAAGACAAACTGGAAGAACAATGTGTTTGGAAAATGGGCGCCGCTGCGTTGCAGCGAGCACAAAGTGAAAATGGGCAACCAAACGCTACTGAAACCACTGTAACTAATACTCCAGCCCGGACTCACCCAACAAAAGCCGCCAGCAAGCTTGAGCAAAGATTGATCCGTTGGGTAGTCAGAAAAACCTCCAACGATCGTAAATTCAAAAAATTTGAACTCACTCCAGTTAAATTTTTTAACGACTCCAAGAGCCCACACGTTCGCCTACTAGGACGACTGTATCTATCCAGATCAGCTGACTGACAAGCGAAAATACTGGCATACAGTTTACTACAGATGAAATCGTAATAAACTGTATGCACTTTCAGACAAAAGCCTTTGGAAGCACTTTAAATAGCGGTTTAACCCACCCCCAATTAATGCACTTATTCCAGATAACTCCCTTAACCGTGAAAAACGATGGACGAGCACTGAAAATATTTAGCGGGCGGTTAAGAACCAATTAGCCATTAAGGCTCTAGCGGCGATTTCTTGAGCCGACGATCCCAGACAACACCTTCTCTCATGAGGCGTGCCGGCGCGCCAGCATAAATCGAATGCGGTCTTGTCAGACGCTTGCTGACGTAGGATCGTGCGCCAATAACACAGCCTTCCGGAATAGCGGCCCCCTTGCCGAGTGTTGAGCCTTCACCGATCCAGACGTGGCGGCCTAAAATAACGTCTTGAGGACCATTCAAACGCTCGCCCCCATGCAGATCGTATATAGGATGTTCATCAGAGGTGCGAACATATATACCACTGGAAAACATACAGTCCTCACCGATCACAATACTTTTACCTTCCATGGCAAAAAGATGCGCCCCAACGAAAGTCGTACCCGCGCCAATCAGCAGTTTTGATTCAGCTTGGCGTATATGTAACGCGCCTCTTAAATTACATCCCGCTCCGATTTCAATAACATTAAAAGCACCGGAAAAAAGAATATTCATGTTACGAACGACTGTATTTTCAGCTATCCGAAGAACGTGGTCATTCCCCTCTATATTAATTTTGACAGAAGGATCAATACGCGCACTTGGGTGAATTTCAATGGTATTTCTTTCGCCAATGTTGCTAATATTTGGATGTTCGAATAACACTTAGACCTCGCAATACATAACAACGGAGTATTTTTATTTTTCACTACGCTTTTTCTGTAAACAGCAAAAAGCGTGCTTTCAGAATCTGTTTACTTATCAGTAATTTTCATAAGTAACAGGCACTCCATTGCTATTGACTTCAGCCATTCAAGCGAATGTTCAGTCAAAGATCTCCACAACCCCCACAACCTCATCACTCCCCTCTGCCGTCACCAGCAACGCACGAATCTTGTGATCCAGCATATAAGCCTCTGCCTCACTCAGCTGCGCATTCGCTTTCACGGTATGCGGGCTGGCGGTCATGAAGCTGGCGACGCGCTCATTCACCACACCCGGATTGCCCAGCAGCGCACGACGCAGGTCGCCGTCGGTAACGATGCCGATCAGTTTGTCGTTGTCCATCACCAGTGCCAGGCCCAGGCGACTGGAGGTCATGACCAGCAGGCAGTCGTGAAATGAGGTTTCGCGGGTGACTTTGGGGAGATTGGTGTGCATCACGTCGCTAACGCGGGTCAGCAGTTTGCGGCCGAGGCTGCCGCCGGGGTGGTAGCGGGCGAAGTCCATCGGTTTGAAGTCGAGGGCGCTGATCAGGGCAACGGCGAGTGCATCACCCATGGCCATGGTTGCCAGGGTCGAGGTGGTGGGTGCCAGGTTGTTCGGGCACACCTCGCGCTCGACCGAGATGTCGAGCCAGATGTCGGCGTGTTTGGCCAGCGTCGATTGGCCGTTGCCGGTCATGGCGATGATTTTGTTACCGAAGGACTTCAGGCTCGGAATCAGCTTGATGACTTCTTCGGTTTCGCCGCTGTAGGAAATCAGGATCAGTACGTCAATTGGCTTGATCATGCCGAGGTCGCCGTGGAAGGCTTCGGCCGGATGCAGGAACAGACTTGGGGTGCCGGTAGAGGCGAAGGTGGCGACCATTTTCTGGCCGATCAAACCGGATTTGCCCATGCCGCATACAGCTGCACGGCCTTTGCAACCGAGGATCAGTTCTACGGCGCGCTGAAACTCACCATCCAGGCGCTCTGCAAGTTGACTGATGGCTTGCGCCTGGGCACAGAGCGCTTCTTTGGCAATTGGAAGGTGATTCATGGGGACGCTATCGTTCCTTGATTTTGAAGGCGCATATGGTAACGGCTCAATGCCAGCGAGGGAATGTTGATTTCCTTCCCTTATGAGTTGTCGGCCGGTCGTTATAAAACATGATTCACCATCGAAAAAAACTGAACCAGTACCACATAGTCAAGCATCAAAAACAAGCAAATCACCCATTGATCGGACTGTGGAACCACGCACCTTTCATGTTGAAAACCCGTCAGAAAGGTGAAAAAAAATCGTAAGATTCTTCGTACTTTTATGTATGGCAACGGGCCATTTGTATTATCATTCGCGCCAAATTCGATTGAGCATTACTTTCAGGCGCGCATTGACTTCGTGCCTGACACAAGATTGCGCTCGTTATGGATATCCGCTGTTTTTTATGGACAATTCCGCTCCACCGCGTCGCTCTTTGCTGATTCTGTCCAAAGGCGCGCAGCAGATCTCTACCCTCCCCTCTTTGCTGCCCGAGTATCGGCTGCTGTGTGGGACGGTGCGCGACATTGCCCAGGCTGATGATGTTCTTGCGTGGGGGCGCAAGCCTAGCGCTTTGCACGCGCAGGCCGTGGCTAATGAATCCGGTTTGCCGCTGCTCACCGTCGAAGACGGTTTTCTGCGTTCTGTGGGGCTCGGGGCCGAAGACCCGCCGCTGTCGCTGATTGTCGATCCAGTGGGCATCTATTACGACGCAACCGCGCCTTCTCGTCTGGAACAACTGATTCCCGTCCCGCTGACGCAAGCGCAGATCCTGCGTGCCCATACCTTGCAGGCCAGTTGGTGCGAGGAGCGCGTGTCCAAATACAACGGTGCCCGCATCGAAGCCTGCGAGCTGCCGCCGCCCTGTGTTCTGGTGGCTGATCAGACCTTCGGCGATGCCTCACTACAAGGCGCCACCGCCGCTGATTTCGAGCGCATGCTCGAGGCTGCGCTGACGGAGCACCCGCACAGCACAGTGGCGGTCAAGGTTCATCCGGATGTGGTGGCCGGGCGCAAGCAAGGTCACTTCGACCTGAAGAAGCTGCGCAAGCATCCACGGGTTCATTTGATCAGCGATAACCTGCACCCGGCCGAGCTGATGCCGAGCGTCCAGGCTGTATACGTGATGACCTCACAACTGGGCTTCGATGCACTGTTGTGGGACGTACCCGTGCACACCTTTGGCATGCCGTTCTATGCCGGTTGGGGTTTGACCATCGATGCCCTGCCCACGCCTGTGCGACGCCAACCGGTGAGTCTTGAACAATTGCTGCATGCCGCGCTGGTGGAGTACCCACGCTACGTCGACCCGGAAACGGGTGCGCCGTGCGAACCGGAGACCGTGCTGGCATGGTTGGGCCTTCAACGAAGAATGCGCAGTCGGCTGCCAGAGAGCTTGCAAGTGGTTGGCTTCAGCAAGTGGAAGCATCCACTGGTGCTGGATTTTTTCAACGGATCATCCATTCGGTTCCTTGGACGTTTCTCCCGACGTCGTCTTGCCACACCGGTCATCACATGGGGCTGTCAACACGACACGTCATTGACGAAGAAGGTTGGCAAACACCTCGGCCGCGTCGAAGACGGCTTCCTCCGCTCCGTCGGCCTGGGTGCGAAGAAAACCCGTCCACTGTCGTGGGTGTTCGACGACCTGGGCATTTACTACGACGCCACCCGTCCTTCGCGCCTGGAACACCTCTTGCAGAACGAACCGTGGAGTTCAGGTTTGCTGCAACGGGCCGCGACACTGCGTGAAGCGATCTGCGCCGCCGGCGTCACCAAATACAACTTACCCGGCACCACGTGGAAACGCCCCGCCGGTGTCGAGAAAGTGATTTTGGTACCGGGTCAGGTCGAATCCGACGCCTCGATTCGCTACGGCGCGCACCGGATCCGGCGCAATCTTGATTTGCTCAAGGCGGTGCGCGAGCGCCATCCGTTGGCGTGGCTGTTGTACAAGCCGCACCCTGAAGTATTAGCCGGCACTCGTGAGGCAGGCGAAGACGAAGAACGCACCAGTGATTGGTGCAATCAGGTCGTGGGCGATGTGCCCTTCCACCAGCTGTTATGCGAGGTTGATGAAGTGCACGTATTGACCTCGCAATCGGGCTTCGAAGCCTTGTTGCGCGGCGTACCGGTGACCACCTACGGCCAGCCGTTTTATGCCGGCTGGGGTCTGACCCGGGATCTGGGCATGAGCACTGAGGTCCAGGCGCGCCGCACCCGGCGCCTGAGCCTGGACGAATTGGTGGCCGCGACCCTGATCCGCTACCCGATCTATGTCAGCCGCATCACTCGAAAATTTACCACCCCCGAACGCACGTTAGTCGAGATTCAAAACTGGGATGAAGTACATACGCAAGGAAGACTTCCAACATGGCGAGAGATGATTCAGCGTTTGCTCCTCAGCGCTTTGAAACCACGCCCAAGAAACTCGTAGTCCCTGTCGAACGTTTCCAACGTCCGGTCTCGGTGAAGCCGCGCAACTCATACCTGTTTCTGCAGGGTGTCAGTTCGCCGTTTTTCGCACGTCTGGTGCAGGCACTGCGGGCCGAGGGACAGCTGGTCAAGTCGGTCAACTTCAACATGGGTGACACCCTGTACGGCAGCGGCGCGCGGGTATTTTATTCCGCCCGCCCCGAGCAGCTGATGGACTTCTACAGCCAATGTTTCAGGGCGGAGCATATTACCGACGTGGTGTTGTTCGGCGACTGCCGTCCGGTGCATCAGCCGGCGGTGGAACTGGCCAGGTCGCTGGGCATTCGCGTTCACGTATTCGAAGAGGGTTACTTCCGCCCCTACTGGATTACCCTTGAGCGAAATGGCGTGAACAATCACTCGCTGCTGCCCCGTGATCCAGACTGGTATCGGGAAGTGGGCAAGTACATCCCCCGTTATAACAACGGCAAATCGTTTCGCCTGTCCTTTGCCTCCCGGGCCTTCCACGATGTGATGTATCACGTCGGTGGTGCACTGAATAAAGTGATGTTCCCCCACTACAAAACCCATGCGCCGTTCAACGCGGCAGTGGAGTATGCCGGCTACATTCGCCAGGGCATTCGCCTGGTCAGTGCCAAGGGCCGCGATTCCGAAGTCATCAGTGAAGTGGCACGCAATCGCCATCGCACTTTCTTGTTGCCACTGCAGCTGGACAGCGATGCGCAGATCCGCGATCACTCGCCGTTCAAGCACATGAAGGATGTGTTGAAGCATGTAATGGGTTCGTTCGCCCGCCATGCCAGCAGTGACACGCGCCTGGTGGTCAAGAATCATCCCCTGACCCCGGGCATCGTCAACTATGACCGTATCACCCGGCGCATTGCCCACAAACTCGGCATCGCCGATCGCGTGGACTTCCTCGAAAGCGGCCACATGCCAACGTTGCTGTCCCACGTCGCGGGCGTGATCACGGTCAACAGCACCGTCGGCGGTTCGTCACTGATGCACAACGTGCCGACCATCGCCCTCAGCGACCCGATCTATAACCTCAAGGGGCTCACCCACCAAGGCAGCCTCGACGATTTCTGGCACACGCCAGAACCGCCAGACACCACGCTGTTCCAGCGCTTTCGCAGCACAGTGATTCACACCACCCAGGTCAACGGCGGCTTCTATACGCGCTGCGGTATCGACATGGCCGTGAACAATTCGCTGGAAGTGCTGATGGCCAAAACCTCAAAGATTGAACGGTACCTATGACGCTGCACAAAAACCCACGCTGCATCCTTATCACCGGGGCCACGGGTGGCATCGGCGGCGCGCTGGCACCGGCGTATGCTGCGCCGGGTGTGACCCTGATTCTGCAAGGCCGGCGCACTGAGCGCCTGGAAGAAATGGCTGCGCAATGCCGCGCTGCCGGCGCTCGGGTCATCCTGCACGCGCTCGATGTTCAGGACCTGGTGGCGGTGCGCGAATGGATGACCCGGATCAGCCAAACCGAGCAGCCTGACCTGATCATTGTCGGTGCCGGGCTCAATACCGCTGCGGGTCCCAACTCGGAAGATGAAGTCTGGGAGCTGTCCCAGGCAGTGATCGAAGTGAACGTCATGGCGGCCATCGCCACCGTGCAGGCGGCGTTGCCGGCCATGCGCGCTCGTAAGCACGGCCAAATCGCGCTGTTCAGTTCCCTCGCCGGTTGGCGCGGGCTGCCCGCTACACCCAGCTACAGCGCCAGCAAAGCGGCAATAAAGGCTTACGGCGAAGCCATGCGTGACCTGGTCGCCGCTGACGGCGTGCGGATCAATGTGATCATGCCGGGTTATGTCGAATCGAAAATGTGCTTTGAAATGCCTGGACCGAAACCGCTGCTGTGGAATCCGGACAAAGCCGCGCAGCGGATCCGTCGCGGCCTGGCAGCCAACCAGGCACGAATCAGTTTCCCCTTCCCTTTGAACCTCGGATGCTGGGCCCTGGGTGTGATTCCCCCGCGGATGTCGTCTGTGATTTTGCGATGGCTGGACTACGGTGCCTGATTTCTTGAACAGTCCTTTTACCTGGGTCATCGCTGGCGGGTTTGTCCTGACCTGTCTTCTCGAAGCGTTGCTGATTCCGCGCCCGACGTTGCGTCGTCCACTGCGCAACTGGCTGCTGCATGCCGGGGTGTGGCTGTTTGCGGTGGCGGTGCTGTACACGATCACCGGGCGCCCATATTTCAGCGCGGTGAACGCCCTCGCCTTGTGGCTGCTGATCGTAATGGTGAGCAACGCCAAGTATCACTCACTGCGTGAACCGTTTGTGTGTGCAGACTTTGAATACTTTAGCGACGCGGTGCGTTTTCCACGCCTGTACCTGCCCTTCTTCGGCATCGCCAAGACCATCGTGCTGGCCTTGGCGTTTATTGCCTATCTTGCGTGCGGACTGTATTTCGAGCGTGCTGCCCCGCAGGCGTTACACGTTGGTCTCGAGACTCTGGCAAGCGCCGTGCTGTTGCTGATTCTCGGCGGCATCAAGCCACTGCAACCGACTTACGATGCCAACCTGGATTTGACCCGCTGGGGTCTGGCCGCCAGTTTGTGGACCTATTTTCACGCAGCACGACGCAAGGTCGCTATCGAGCAATTGCACTCGCCGTTCGCCCTCGATCCGCGTCAGGCGCCCGCCACGATGGGCACCGTACTGCCGGATCTGGTGTCCGTGCAGAGTGAGTCGTTTTTCGATATTCGCCGGTTGTGGCCGGGCATCCGCGAGCAGGTGTTGAGTCACTACGACGTGTTGCGCGGTGAAGCGCTGGCACACGGTCGCCTGCAAGTCGCGGCCTGGGGCGCCAATACCGTGCGCACCGAGTTCGCCTTTCTTACCGGGATTGCAGGTGACAAGCTCGGCGTACACCGCTTCAACCCGTATCGCCACCTGGCGCGCCAAGGGTTACCGAGCATTGCCGCCGAAATGAAACGCAAGGGCTACCGCACCGTGTGCATTCACCCGTACGACGGTAGTTTTTACGGTCGCGACCAGGTGCTGCCGGCGCTGGGTTTTGATGAGTTCATCGACCAGCGCAGCTTCAACGATTCACAAAAAGCCGGGCCGTTCATTGGCGATTGTGCGGTGGCTGACAAGATCACTGAATTGCTCAACGACAGCGCCCGCACTCAGCCGTTGTACATCCACGCAGTGACCATGGAAAACCACGGCCCGCTGCAACTGGAAACCGTCGATGCCGCAGAATTGCCGACCTGGTTCGACCGCCCGCTGCTGGATGACCTGCGCGATCTGGCGCCGTACCTGCGGCACGTCAGCAACGCCGACCGGATGCTCGGCCAATTGCGCGAGTGTCTGATGTCGCGGTCGACCCCGACCGGGCTGTGTTTTTTTGGCGACCACGTGCCGATTCTGCCCCAGGTGTATGCCGCACTCGGTGCGCCGGATGGCGATACCGACTACTTCATCTGGTCCAACAAGGCGTTCAGCAGCCGCGCGGCCACGTCACTGGCGGTCGAACACCTGGCCAGGACGTTCGTCGACCAGCTGTGTCGTGCCAAGACGATCAGCAAACCGCTGAGCCACGCCCAGACCGCCCTCCATGACTGAGATTGCCCTAGAGCCGCTACGAATCGTCCTCGGCTCCGGTTTGCCGGAGCGCAATGAGGCGATTGCGCGGCTGATCACCTCGGGGCGTAGTTCGCTGGCCTTTATCCTCGGTGATGAAGCCTGCCGCTATCGGCTGCTGGTCCGGGCGATCAATTGGGACCGGATTCTGATTGCCTATCGCGGCCCCACCGCGCTCGGTTATGTCGCGTTCAAGCACCATCGACGCGGACCGTTCTCGCCAGGTTTCGGCCCTTTCCGGGATGAGTTCGGCCGTCTTCGCGGCGGTGTGCGCTACCTGCTGTTTATCATTGCTGAATACCGCGAGTGGTATTACGGGTTCTACCTGTATGGCTTGCACGTGATCAAACCGGCACGCCATCAAGGCGTAGCCACCGCGCTGCTGACAGAGACATTCAGGCAAGCCCGCCAAGCAGGCTATGACAGGGTTGAACTTGAGGTTCAGGTGAAAAATCGGAGCGCCCAACAGCTCTACATTCAGCAAGGTTTCGTCCGGGGGCACACTACACCCATGAATTGGCTCGGCCGGTTGCTGCCCTTCCCTGCGGTGGTGAACATGCGCCGCTCACTGAAGTCACAGCCATGAAGCGCGACAAACTGAATCACTCGCTGGTCGAAGGGCCGGGCTGGATCGGTATCATGTCCCAGTGGGTCATGTGGCGGGTATTTCACCTGACCGAATTTCTCGACCCCGAAGGCAAGCCGTCATGGCTGTGGCGGCGTGGCACGAAAAAGCCCAAGGGTCTCAAGGCGATTTCCGGGATTGGCTACAAGCGCTCGTCGGATCACGCCCGGGTGCTGTGCAATCGCTGGGACATTCCCTACATCGCACTAGAGGACGGTTTTCTGCGCTCCTCCTCCCTCGGGGTCGAGGGCGATACGCCGATGTCGATGGTGGTCGATCCGATTGGCATTCATTACCTGGCGAATCGTCCTTCACTGCTGGAAAACATCCTCCAGCAGCCGCAGCAGCTGACAGCCGACGAACTGGCCACCGCCAACGAGCTGATAACGCTGATGCGCAGCAGTTGCATCGGCAAATACAACAACGCACCGGACCTGAGCGACGATGACCCATTGGGTCGGGACACGCCGCTGGTGCTGGTGGTGGATCAAACCTACGGTGACTTTTCGATTCCGGGCGGCGGTTTGTGCGAGGCCGATTTCATTCGCATGCTCGATGCCGCACTGGCCGAAAACCCCGGTACCGACGTCCGCGTAAGGATTCATCCGGACTGCATGAGCGGGCACAAGAAAAGCTGCTTGCTCGACGCGGCGAAGGCGCGCGGCGTAACGCTGGAAAGTCGCCCGGTGTCCTGGGCTTCGCTGGCACGGCGGGCCGCGCGCGTGTACATCGCCACCAGCCAGGCCGGGCTCGAAGCCCTGATTCAGGGCGTGCCGGTGACGTGCTTCGGGCTGCCCTTCTTTGCCGGCTGGGGTTTGACCGACGACCGTCTTGCCATCCCGCGCCGGCAGGCACGACCGACCCTTGAGCAACTGGTCGCTGCGGCCTACATCCGCTATTGCCGCTACGTTGATCCGTTGACCGATCAGCGTTGCGACGTCATGACCGTGGCCCGTCAACTGGCCCGGCAAAAACATCAGGATGCGCAATTTGCCGGCTCACTGACGGTGCTCGGCGTGCCTCGACGCCAACAACCGGCTATTCGCAACTTACTCAACAGCCGCTGGGGCCGGGTGAAGTTCACCCGTGACAACACCGAGCTGATGACGCAAGTGGCTCGCGAGGACGGCAAACTGCTGGTCTGGGTTGCCGGTGAAGCGGCAGATTTGCACCAGCGCGCCGAGGCGCACGGCGTACCGCTGTGGCGCATCAGTCCGCACGTTTTGCAGGCACCGGGACGCCGCGCACCGGCCTCGCTGGTGGTGGATCGCAGACCGCACCATTCAGTAGCCGGGCAGCGGAAAATGGGGCTCGACGCAGATGTGCAGCGACTGGTGCACGTTCGCGGCATGCCCTGCAGCCCGGAACACAGTGCGTGTCCCGAGACTGGCCTGCTCGACAGCTGCGCGCGTTATCGACAGATCCGACGCTACCTCAAGGGCATGCTCGGCCTATAGCTTTTGCAGTTCCTGCGCCACGGCACTGACGGTTTCGGCGATTTGCTCCGGCGTGTGCAGGCACGATACGAAGAACCGGACACGGGCCGCTTTCTCCGGCACGGCCGGGTGCAGGATCGGCTGGGCGTTGATGCCCCGACGCGACAAGGCCCAGGACAATTGCGTGGCTTTGAGCGAGCTGCCGGTAATCACCGGGATCACCGCCAGCCCCGTGCTGGTGCCGGTGTCCAGGCCCGCCTCTTTGGCCAACTGCAAAAATTGTTGGCCCCGCGCCTGAAGCGTCGCCACCCGCTCACGGTCTTCACGCAGGCAACGCAAGGCGGCCAGCGCCGCGGCGGCCACCGGTGCAGGCATGCCGACGCTGTACAAAAAACCCGGCGCAAGAAACTTCAAGTGCTCGACCAGCGCCGCTTCGCCGGCAATGTAGCCGCCACAACTGGCCAGGCTTTTACTTAAGGTGCCCATCCAGATATCCACGTCACCGCCGGCCAGGCCGAAGTGTTCGCGGATGCCTTTGCCCGTCTGCCCCATGACACCCAGCGAGTGCGCCTCATCGACCATCAAAAACACCTTGTGTTTTTTCTTCAGCTCGACAAAACGCGGTAAGTCCGGGTAATCACCGTCCATGCTGTAGATGCCTTCAAGCACCACCAGCACGCGTTCGAAATGTTGGCGCTGATCGCTCAGCACCCGGTCGAGGGCTTCCCAGTCGTTGTGCGCAAAACTCAGGCGTCGCGCGCCGGACAATTGCACACCTTGCAGCACGCTGTTGTGGATCAGTTCGTCATGCAGGATTAAATCCCGCGGGCCGAACAGGTAACCGATGGTCGTCACGTTGGTCGCATGACCGCTGACAAACGTAATGGCGTCTTCCACTTCGTACAGGTCGGCCAGCTCGCGCTCCAGCTCACGGTGGATCGGCCGGTCGCCCGAGACCGGACGACTGGCGGACACCGACGTCCCGTAGTGATCGATGGCCGCTTTCGCCGCCGCTGTCACCGCCGGGTGTCCGGAGTAACCCAGGTAGTTGTAGCTGGCGTAATTCACATAACGGGCGCCCTGGATCACGGTTTCCGCGCCCGCCAGGCCTTCATGCAATTTGAAGAACGGATTGGTCAGCCCGAAACGCGCCGCGCCGTCGAGCATGATCCGCAGCTGCTGATAGCCGGGGTGCTGATCGAAACGATAAAACTGTTCCGGCACGCTATGCACCGCGCCGTTCACGCCCTCCAGCGAAGGTCCTGGCGCGACATTAGTCGTCTGGCGCAGGCGCCGCTCCAAGGCTTGCTGGATCAGCTTGTCTTTCATAGAAGCGGCAAGCCCTGGGGAGGATTTATTGGTCATAGTCCGAATCAGTTAATCAAACGAGTGAGGTTGGAATCCTGGCCATTGAGGCCATCGCTCAATTGCGCAATGTCCTCCCGGGACAGCTCCGCGCCGTGACGCGACAGCGCATCGGCTGCACGCGATTGCAGCGTGTCGGCGCTGACCTGTGCCGCGTCATGCTCCTGGTTGCCGCGTAACAGTTCGAGAATCCGCCCGGTCAACTTGGCGATGCTGGAGGTTTCGCTCAGTTCCATCACCGGCAGGCGAATCCCGAAGCGTTCCTCAACTGCGACCACCAGCTCGACGCTCATCAACGAGTCCAGCCCCAACTCTTGCAGGGGACGGGTGATGTCGAGTTTGTTGGTCGGCAAGCGCAGGATTTCGCTGATTTCCTGTTTGAGCATTTCACCAAACAGCTCCGTCAGCTCCTGTGCGTTCAGCTCGACCAGCAAACGCTGGATATCGTCGATGTCACTTTCCTCGTCCTGTTCACCACCATTGAGACGGGCCAGTTCGCTGAACTTCGGCGTGTTCGCAGCCGGTAGGAAGCGCGACAGCGCTTTCCAGTCGAGCTCCAGCACGCCGAGGCCGGAACGTTGCTGCAAGAGCAGTCGTTCGAGGGTGTCCAGCGCCACTTGCGAGAGCAACGCCGAGCCACCCATGCGACTTTGCAGGGCGTCTTTGATGTCCTCGTTTCGCGCGAGGAAACCCGCATCGTCAATGGCGCCCCATAGCACGCTGGTCGCAGGCAAACCGAGAGCCAGGCGATGGCGGGCCAGGGCTTCGAGCCAATGGTTGGCCGCAACATAGTTGGCTTGACCCGGGTTGCCGAACAGCGTGGTTGCGGAGGAAAACAGCACGAAGAAGTCCAGCGCCAGGTGTGCGGTCATTTCATGCAGGTATTGCGCACCCTTGGCTTTGGGCTCAAGTACCCGCTGTACTTGTTGTGAGGTCAGGTTGCGAATCAGCCCGTCATCGAACACCGTGGCCGCGTGCACAACACCGCGCAACGGGTGGTCACCGGCTTCGATGCGCGCAATGACCGACTTCAGTTGCGCGGCGTCGGTGATGTCGCACGCCAGCGCTTGAACCTTGATGCCCTGCTCGCGCCAGACCGCGAGCATCGGCTGCGCTTCTTCGGTGGCGGCGCCACGGCGACCCAGCAACACCAGATGGCGAGCGCCTTTTTCCACCAGCCATTGCGCGGTGCGCAGGCCGAATCCGCTGAGACCACCGGTGACCAGATAGGCGCCATCGGCCGACAGCTGTAACGCTGGCGGCTGAGCCGCCGGTGCGCTGAAGACATTCTGAATCAGTGTGCGATAGGTAACGACGATCTTGCCGATCTGCCGCGCCTGCTGCATGTAGCGGAACGCTTCGACGACTTCATTGGCATCGAAGGCGCGGTATGGCAGCGGCGTGAGGAAGCCGTCCTGGAACAACCCCATCATTTCGCTGAACAACCGACGGGTCAGCTGTGGACGCTCACTCATCAGTTGATCGGCATCGATGCCGAAGTAGCTGATGTTGTTGCGGAACGGCCGCAGGCCAATCTTGGTGTTCTGATAGAAATCGCGCTTGCCGAGCTCAAGGAAACGCCCGAATGGTTTGAGCACTCTCAGGTTGCGGTTGATCGCCTCGCCCGCCAGCGAGTTGAGCACCACGTCCACCCCCCGGCCATCGGTGATTGCCAGGATGTCGTCGGCATACGCCAGCGATCGGGAGTCGAATACGTGCTGGACGCCGACCAGGCGCAGGAAATCGCGCTTCTCGTCGCTGCCGGCCGTGGCGTAAATTTCGGCGCCGCACCATTTGGCGATCTGGATGGCGGCGATGCCCACACCACCGGCCGCGCCGTGGATCAGGATCTTTTCGCCAGGCTCAAGCCGCGCCAGGTAATGCACCGCGTAATAGACGGTGAAGAACGTGCTCGGAATGGTCGCCGCCGCTTCGAACGACATGCCTTCAGGAATGCGCGCGACCGCGTTGGCATTGGTCACCAGACGGTTGGCGAAGCTTGACGGACCGAACCCGACGACGCGCTCGCCCGGTTGGAAATCTCCCTCGACCAACGCGCCTTTACCGCAAACCACACCGGCGAACTCAAAGCCCAGGGTCGGGCCCGAAAAGCCATTTTCAATGGCCTCATCGGAGAGCAGACCGAGGGCATACATGACGTCCCGGAAGTTCAAACCGGTGGCCTGGACTTCGATGTCCAGTTCATCACCGGCCGGTACCAGCGGTGGTCGGGTCTCCCAACGCAAATTGCGCAGCTGACCCGGTAAATCAAAGCCAAGTTTGACCTGGGCGGGCGCATGCTGGAGCGGGTCACCCGGCACGTCATTGGGCTGGATGCGCAAACGGGCGACGTAGCGATCACCAGCGGCGCTGATCGCCAGTTCGGTTTCACCGTCGGCCTGCAACAGCGCTGGCAGCAGTGCTTCGACACCTGCGTCGGTGGCCAGGTCGAGCAGGCGCACGCGGCAACCGACGGCCTCGTTGGCCAGGGTTCGACCGAAGCCCCACAAGGCTGCATCGGCCAGCCCTTGCACGGTGCTTTCGGTTCGAGCGCCAAGGGGCAGCAAATGAACGGCGGCGCCGGAGGTCAGCAACCAGCAATCCGGCGCGATACCTACGGCCTCACAGGCCTGAGTGATCGCGGCGGCCAGCATGCAACGGTCAGCCTGAGCCTCCAATCCTTGCGTGGCGAACAGGCCGGCCAGCATCACCACGTGGTGCGGTGCGGCGCCGGTCAGACGCAATTGGTCCGCCAACCCCGCGGCAGAATCCGGGGCCAGCAGCGCAACGTCCTGGCCATGCTCGCGCAAGGTCGACGCCAAGGCGCGGGCAAATGGCGCGTCCGCCTCCTGTTCGCTGGCCACCAGCAACCAGTTCTGGCGCGCAGGCTCAGCGTCAACTTTAAGGGATTTTGGTGTGTGCGCAGCCGCCAGCAACCAGTAGCTGCCGGAAGCCGTGTGAGGGATCAGCTCCAACGGCTCGGACACGGCGAGGCCATGACGCTGCAATTCCTGTTGCCAGAAACCTGGACGCTGCTGCGCCGACAGTCTTTGCTGTCCGTACCCGGCCAGCCACCAGGACGGTTGTGCGCCGAAGGTAAAGTCCGCCCAACGCGCGGGGTGTTGCGCCAACAACAGCAGTTCACCGTGAGCGCAAAGCCGTGTCGCCACGTGTTGCAGGCCTTGGTTGACCGCTTCCAGCGGCGCCAGGTCAGTAGTGACCAGCACCAGGTCGAAATCGTTGCCCGGTACCTGTGGCAATTGCGCGAAATCGGCCAGGGTCATGATCTGCAGGTTGGCAAAGTCCGCCTGGAGCATCGACACCTGGTCAATGTTTTCCGCGCAGCACTGATAGTCGATGCGGTCGAAGTCCAGCGTCGCCGCGAGGTCGGCGGCCAATGGCACACCGTCAAAACCCAGCTCGAGAATACGTAGGCGCTGGCCATCAGGCAGCACGGCCAGGCGTTCGGTGATGTGCGCGCGCAGGCTGCCGAGCAAGGCGTGATAGCCGGCGGCGCCGAGCACCTGACGGGCCAATAGCGCCGGCGAGGTTTCCCGTGGCAGTAGTTGCGCGATGCTCACTTGCCCGCTCAACAGCGCCAGCAGGTGCACGCCGATGCGGCCGACCGAATGAATGATCTGGAAGTGTTCGGGATAACTGCGGAACAGTTCCTGCCAAATGTCTTGCGCGCTCGCGCGCTCGCCTTGATCGGCCACTTGCCAGCTGCCTTTAGTGGTCAGGACGAGGCTGCCCTCTTCCACAGCCAGCGCCAGCAAATGATCGAGGTAACCCGAGAGCGCGTACGCCTCCGGGCCCCAGCTCGAACGCTGCTGCAGCGTGAGTTCACCACCAAGTTGCTCGATAGCTTCCCACAGGAAACTGCCGCACAGGTTGTCGAGCAGCGGGTCGATTTCATCGGCATAACGGACCAGCGCCGGATCGTGCGCAATCGCGGCAATCTGTTGCTGCAAGGTCGCGCCCAACAGCGAACCCGTCAGCGGCGAACGAGGGCCAGCGACGGGATAGGGTTTGGCAATCCCGACGAAGTCCACCAGTTTCAGATCGCCGCTGCGATCCTTGTGCAGGCGCACACCCCGGAAACGCGCGTCCTTGATGCAGATGACCGCGCGGCCTTCGGCGTCGTACAGGGTGAAGTCAGCCAACAGCGAATGTTCCGAACGGCGCACTAGCCGGACCTGAGCCAGGCACGGCGGCAGGCTGCCCGCCGCGAACGCGATACGTCCGAGTTTGACCGGTATGAACGCCAGGCCCTTACGGCTTCTGGTGTCGCTGCTCAACAGTTGGGTGATCAACTGGAAAGCGCTGTCGAGCAATGCCGGGTGCAAATGCAGGCTCGTGAGTTCCGCCTCGATCAGGCTCGGAACGGTGAGCCGCGCCAACACTTGATTATCGTCAATCCAACCGTCCGCAACCGCCTGATAGGCCGGGCCGTAATTGAGACCGACCGCACGGGTCAGCGCCAGATGATCCGCCGAGGTGAAGTCCGTTGCGCGGCTCGGCAAGGCCGGCGCGGTGCCGGCGAGCAAACCGCCGCGGGCTTCGCCAGGAAATCTGGCGATCACATGCTGAACCCACGGTTCGGCCTGGGCCGTGCTGCGCGAAACAATGGACAGCGCACCGTCGGTGCTGTCGACCACTACTCGGACTTTCTTGCTGGAATCGGCGTGCAGCAACAGCGGGCTGTGGATTTCCAGCTCTTCGATTTCCACGTACTCGCCCGGCTGATACTGCAATGCAGCGGCCAGCGCGACCTCGGTGAAACCGGCGCCAGGGAACAACACCGCGTCGCCGACCATGTGGTCGCCCAGCGATGGGAACAGCTGGGTGTCCAGGCGATTGTCCCAGGTCAGTTCATGCCCAGGCAGCGCGTAGCCCAACAGCGGATGAACGCGCTCGCGCTGAAGGTGACCGGAAGATTCGGGTGTTTCCGGGTGCCAGTGATGCTCGCGTTGCCAGGCGTAATTAGGCAACTGCACGAATCGACCGGTATGCGGGAACAGACAGTCCAGCTGAATGTCCACGCCGGCGATCAAGACTTTGGCCACAGTGCGGTCGATTAGCTGTGGGGTTTCTTCGCCACGCAGGTTCGTCGCGATCACGACGGCTTGCCGTTCCTGACGGCTGTGCGCGTCGGCCACGTACGAACGCAGAATCGGGTGCGGACCGACTTCCACGAACACGTTATAGCCCTGCTCGGCGAGCTTTTCGGTGGCGGACTGGAACAGTACCGGCAAGCGGATGTTTTGCCACCAGTACTCGGCGTCCAGTCGCTCACCGGCCAGTTCGTCACCGGTCACGGTCGAATACATCGGAATGCGCGACGGCCCCGGCACCACATCGCTCAACACGTCGATCAGCGCATCGCGGATCACGTCCATGGCCGGCGAGTGGAACGCGTAATCGAGGCCCAAACGCCGAACGAAGACCTGACGCTCGGTCAGCGCTTGTTCCAGAACGTCCAGTGCGGCTTGCGGACCGGCGACGGTGGCGCCCTTGAAGCTGTTCTCACCGGCGACCACCAGATCGTGGTGCAGGTTGAGCGTTTGCAGCAGGCTGGCGGTGTCTTCGCCGCTGAGACCGACCGCCGACATTTGCCCGCTGCCTTTGGTCAATCCTTGCAAACGACTGCGGTGGTAAATAACCCGCGTGGCGTCCTTGAGCGTCAGCGCACCGCAGGCCCAGGCGGCGGCGACTTCACCCACGCTGTGCCCAGTGACAGCCATCGGCAGAACACCTTTCGCGGCCAGCATCCGCGTGATACCGACCTGCAATGCAAACAGCGCCGGTTGAGCAATCTCGGTCAATTGATAGCGGTCTTCGCCATTGTCGCCGGCCAGTTCCGCCCGTAGCGAGTAACCCGCCAGCGGTTCGAAAATGGCGTCCACCTCGGCCACGGCCTGATGGAACACCGGGTCGGCGAGCAACGACTTGCCCATGCCTTGCCACTGCGAGCCATTACCGGAATAAACGAACACCGGGCCTTTCGGTTGCTCCAGCGCCAGACCGCTTTCGAGCACCGCCGACAGGGTTGGCACCCCGGGATCTGTCGCAAAATCGAGCAGTGCCTGAGCACTCTGTTGAGCATCGGCGCCAAACACCACGACCCGCTGCGGATGCACATCACGACGCACCAGTGACTGATAGGCAACGTCGTAAAGGCTTCCCTCGCCAAACTCGGACAAAAACTCCGCGAACTGCTCCGACTGAGCGGCCAGACCTGCGCTGTCCTTGGCCGCCACAATCAGCGGCACAGGGTGATCAGTCGAGGCTGGTGCCTCATCGGCCTGCGGTGGACTTTCCAGAATAACGTGCGCGTTCGCACCACCAAAACCGAACGAATTGACCCCGACCACTAGTTTGCCGGTGGGCTTGAGTGCCTGAGTTTCGGTGACGACCTGCAAGTTGAGGTCGGCGAACGGGATATTCGGATTGAGCCTGGTGATGCCGATGGTGGCCGGCACCTGGCGTTTAATCACACAGAAAAGCGCCTTCATCAAACCGGCAACACCGGACGCGGCTTCAAGGTGGCCAATGTTGCTTTTGATCGAGCCGATCAGCAGCGGCTGGTCGGCAGGGCGTTGCTGGCCGAGCGCTTCGCCAATGGCGCGGCTTTCAATCGGATCGCCGACCGGTGTGCCGGTGCCGTGCGCCTCAAGGTAATCGATCTGCGTGGCGTCGATGCCGGCCGTAGCGTAAGCCTGTGTCATCAGTGCAATCTGCGCCTCGGCACTCGGTACAGTCAGACTCGACTTGCGGCCATCGGTGTTCGCCGCGGTGCCGGCTACGACGGCCAGGATCTGGTTACCGTCCGCGACCGCCTTGTCGTAATCCTTCAGATAGAACAGACCAGCACCTTCGGACCGGACATAACCGTCAGCGGATTCATCGAACACATGGCATTGGCCTGTGCGCGAGAGCATCGACGCCTTGGAAAAAATCAGGAAGCCGAACGGATGAAGGTGCAGGCTGATACCACCGGCCAGCGCCTGTTCAATATCACCGTTCTGAATCGCCTGGCACGCCTGGTGAAACGCAATCAGAGAAGACGAGCACGCCGTGTCGATGGCCATGCTCGGACCTTGCAGGTCGTAGAAATAAGAGAGCCGGTTGGCCGCAATGCTGAAGGTGTTGCCCGTGGCGGTGGCCGCTTCGATCGCCGACAAGTCATGCGCCAACCTGTAGCTGTAATCGACACTGGCAATGCCCAGGTAAACGCCACAATCGCTGCCGCGCAGGCTCGAAGGCTTGACGCCAGCGTTCTCGAACACTTCCCAGCCGAGCTCGAGCAACAGGCGTTGCTGAGGGTCCATGATCGCGGCTTCGCGCGGAGAAATATTGAAAAAGCCTGCGTCGAAGGTGGAGATATCGCCAAGCGAGCCAGACGCGAATGTATAGGACGTCGCTGGGTTGGCCTTGTCCGGGTGCAGGAACTCGTCCTTGGACCAGCGTGAAAAATCTGCTTCGGTGATGAAGCTCTGCCGATCTAACAGGTGCGGCCAAAAAGTTGCAGAAGTAGAGCCTGGAAAACGGAACGCCGTCCCTATGATTGCAACTTTTTTACGCATTGCTACGAGCCCTTTTCATACCCAACCTTTTTCCAAGGATTGGGCAACAATCAACTTCCATTAATTTAAATGCTGGAAAACCGGCGACACCTTATAAAGGTCGTGTCGCTAAAATCCTGCTTGCACCCAGCCAACGTCCTACATAAAACAGCGGCGAATCATACGCGCCCAGTCCCCTGAGGGAAACCTGAATAGCTCAACCGTTGGGAGAGCCAGGCCCCATCAGCGAAATGCAGAAAATGTGAGACCCACGTCCGATTAATAAAAAAAATTCAATAAATTCGCGGCGCAGCCGACAACTTCTGAAAGCCTTGCGGATTGAAAAAGCCATGCGTAACAACCAGCCCATTACACAACGCGAACGGACCTTCCCGGCTCAGCAACGGTTGATTTCCACCACCGACGCCAAGGGCGTGATCACCTACTGCAACGACGCCTTCGTTGAAATCAGTGGGTTCTCTCGAGAGGAACTGATCCGTGCACCGCACAACCTGGTCCGTCACCCTGACGTCCCTGCCGCGGTGTTCGCGCACATGTGGGGCACACTGAAACAAGGCTTGCCATGGATGGGCATTGTCAAGAATCGCTGCAAGACCGGTGATCACTACTGGGTTAACGCCTATGTCACGCCGGTTTTCGAAGGCAATCAGGTGGTCGGTTACGAATCGGTGCGGGTCAAACCCACCGCCGAGCAGATCCGCCGTGCCGAAGCGCTCTATCAACGCATCAACCAGGGCAAGTCGGCGATTCCTTCGACGGACAAATGGCTGCCGGTGCTGCAGGACTGGCTGCCATTCATTCTCGTCAGCCAGCTGAGCTTCATGATCGGTGCGTCGCTCAATTCCCAATGGGGTTTTGCGTTGGCCGCCGGCCTGTCGGTGCCATTGGGCCTGTTGGGGCTGAGCTGGCAACAGCGTGGTCTCAAGCGTCTGCTGCACCTGGCCGGGCAGACCACTTCCGACCCGCTGATCGCGCAGATGTACACCGACAGCCGCGGCGCCCAGGCGCGTCTGGAGATGTCGATCCTCAGCCAGGAAGCCCGCCTGAAAACCTGCCTGACCCGCCTGCAGGACACCGCCGAGCACCTGAGCGACCAAGCGAAACAGTCCGACACCCTGGCGCATAGCAGCTCCACTGGTCTGGAACGCCAACGTGTCGAAACCGAGCAAGTGGCCACCGCTGTCAATCAGATGGCCGCCACCACTCAGGAAGTCGCCAGCCACGTGCAGCGCACGGCCGATGCAACTCAGGAAGCCAATCGCCTGACCGGTCGCGGCCGCGACATCGCTGGGGAAACCCGCGAAGCCATCCAGCGCCTGTCGGTGGTGGTCGGTGAAACCGGCCTGACCGTGACTCAACTGGCCAAGGACAGCGACGAAATCGGTGGCGTGGTCGATGTGATCAAAGGCATCGCTGACCAGACCAACTTGCTGGCGTTGAACGCGGCAATCGAAGCCGCTCGTGCCGGCGAGATGGGGCGTGGCTTTGCGGTGGTGGCTGACGAAGTCCGTCAACTGGCGCAACGCACCAGCGAATCCACCGGGCAGATCCACGCGTTGATCGCCAAGCTCCAGCAAACCGCCAGCACAGCGGTGCAAACCATGGAAGCCGGGCATCGCCAGGCCGAAGAAGGTGTGGCGCGGGTACTGGAAGCGGACCAGGCACTGGTGGGGATCAGTGAAGCGGTGGCCAACATTACCGACATGACCACCCAGATCGCTGCGGCGACTGAAGAGCAAAGTGCTGTCGCCGAAGAGATCAGCCGCAACATCAGCAACATCTCGCACCTGGCGGATCAGACGTCGGAACAGGCGCAACACTCGGCGTTGTTGAGTGAAGAACTGACGAAGACAGCGAATACTCAGTATTCGTTGGTGGAGCGGTTTAACCGCTGATTGTTGCTAGAAGCTGATACTCGGAGTGTGAGGGTGGATAGGGTTTGAGATTTGTATCGTCTTGAAAATCCAACCCAACCCTCTCCCCACAGGGGAGAGGGAGAAAGGGAGCCGATCCTTGTCGTTTCCGGAGCCTGAGTTCGACTCGATATTTCAGGTCGATGTAGCTCGAATAAACACATCGGTCAGTCCCCTCTCCCTACGGGCGGTCCGACGTTTCGGGAGGGTTAGGGTGAGGGCTGGCCCTGAAGGAACGCAGCCACTCGACTTGCCGTCACAGCCAAATGCTGCTCATGGCTAAACCCCGAAGCCTTCAACGGCTTCAAATCATGATCCCCCGCGACCAGCCAGAACACCTCGATACTCGGTGCCAACGTGTAAGCCTCGACCGCTTCACGATTGCCCAATGCATCCCGCTCGCCCTGAACAATCAAAGTCCGGGTCTTGAGCTCAGCCAAATGCTCGACCCGAGGTTTCTCCGGCTTCCCTACCGCATAAAACGGATACCCGAGGCACACCAACGCATCGGCCTCCAGTTCATCCGCCAAAAGACTGGCCATCCGCCCACCCATGGACTTGCCGCCGATAGCCAGACGCCCAGTGACATGGCGTCGCACCACCGCATACACCTCACGCCAGCACTCGAGCAGTTTCGGGGCCGGGTTCGGTGGACGCTTGCCACCATCGATGCGCCGTTGCGCCATGTACGGAAACTCGAAGCGCAGCACGTTGATCCCAGATGCAGCAAGGCGTGCAGCCATGTCGTTCATCCAGCCGCTGTCCATCGGCGCACCGGCGCCATGAGCCAGAATCAACGTCGCCGATGCCGGCGTTGAGGCGGCATTCCACAACCATCCGTGATCCCGCACACACCGCGCCCATTGATCCCCGTCAATACTGGCCTTGTGCTCTTTGTCCATGCTTGCCTCGCTTTTAGTCTGCCTATAACTCCAGGCGAAGGGAGCGTCTGCCATGCGGCTTACTCGCAAAGACAGGCCTTCACTTCGGCTGAACCGTGGATGGGGAACCATGAACACTTCTATCAGTACCGCCTACAACTACAAGGTGGTCCGCCAATTCGCCATTATGACGGTGGTGTGGGGCATCGTCGGCATGGGGCTCGGGGTTTTTCTCGCGGCTCAATTGGTCTGGCCCGAACTCAACTTCAATCTGCCGTGGACCAGTTTCGGGCGCCTGCGCCCGTTGCACACCAACGCAGTGATCTTCGCCTTCGGCGGTTGCGCCCTGTTCGCCAGTTCGTTCTATTCGGTGCAACGCACCTGCCAAACCCGATTGTTCGCGCCGAAAATCGCCGCGTTCTGCTTCTGGGGCTGGCAGCTTGTGATTCTCTTGGCCGCCATCAGCCTGCCGCTGGGTTACACCAGCTCCAAGGAATACGCCGAACTGGAATGGCCGATCGACATCCTGATCACCATCGTCTGGGTCGCTTACGCCGTGGTGTTCTTCGGCACGATCATGCAGCGCAAGACCAAGCACATCTACGTCGGCAACTGGTTCTTCGGTGGGTTCATCATCACCGTGGCGATTCTGCACATCGTCAACAACCTTGAGCTGCCGGTGAGTTTCACCAAGTCCTACTCGGTGTACGCCGGTGCGACCGATGCCATGGTGCAGTGGTGGTACGGGCACAACGCCGTCGGCTTTTTCCTCACCGCCGGCTTCCTCGGGATGATGTACTACTTCGTGCCGAAACAGGCCGAGCGTCCGGTGTATTCCTATCGCCTGTCGATCGTGCACTTCTGGGCGCTGATCACCCTGTACATCTGGGCCGGTCCGCACCACTTGCACTACACCGCGCTGCCGGACTGGGCACAGTCGCTGGGCATGGTGATGTCGCTGATCCTGCTGGCACCGAGCTGGGGCGGGATGATCAACGGGATGATGACGCTTTCGGGCGCCTGGCATAAGTTGCGCAGCGACCCGATCCTGCGCTTCCTCGTGGTCTCGCTGGCGTTCTACGGCATGTCGACCTTCGAAGGGCCGATGATGGCGATCAAAACGGTCAACGCCCTCTCCCACTACACCGACTGGACCATCGGCCACGTGCATGCCGGCGCCCTCGGTTGGGTAGCGATGATCTCCATTGGCGCGCTGTACCACATGATCCCGAAAATCTTCGGCCGCACGCAGATGCACAGCATCGGCCTGATCAACGCGCACTTCTGGCTCGCCACCATCGGCACCGTGCTGTACATCGCCTCGATGTGGGTCAACGGCATCGCCCAAGGCCTCATGTGGCGCGCTGTCAATGAAGACGGCACGCTGACCTACTCCTTCGTCGAAACCCTGGTGGCCAGCCACCCAGGCTTCGTCGTGCGCCTGGTAGGCGGTGCGATCTTCTTCAGCGGCATGTTGCTGATGGCCTACAACACCTGGCGCACCGTTCGGGCCTCGCAGCCTGCCGAAGTCGCCGCTGCTGCGCAGATCGCCTGAGGAGGCCGCCATGAAACACGAAACAATCGAGAAAAACGTCGGCCTGCTGATGCTGTTGATGGTGCTGGCCGTGAGCATTGGCGGTCTGACCCAGATCGTCCCGCTGTTCTTCCAGGACGTGACCAATAAACCGGTGGAAGGCATGAAGCCCTACACCGCGCTGCAACTGGAAGGTCGCGACATCTACATCCGCGAAGGCTGTGTCGGTTGCCATTCGCAGATGATCCGGCCGTTTCGCGCCGAGACCGAACGCTACGGCCACTACTCGGTGGCCGGTGAAAGCGTCTGGGATCACCCGTTCCTGTGGGGCTCGAAACGTACCGGCCCGGACCTGGCCCGGGTCGGCGGTCGCTACTCCGAAGACTGGCACCGCGCGCACTTGTACAACCCGCGCAACGTGGTGCCGGAATCGAAAATGCCCGGCTATCCGTGGCTGGTGGCCAATCAACTCGACAGCAGCCACACCGAAACCAAGATCAAGGCGATGCGCACCCTCGGCGTGCCGTACACCGACGACGACATCGCCGGCTCAGTCGCCTCGCTCAAGGGCAAGACCGAAATGGACGCCCTGGTCGCTTACCTGCAAGTGCTGGGCACGTCCATCAAGAGCAAGAGGTGAGCCATGCCCTTTGAAATATTAAGTGAAATGAGCAGTGGAATGATCCGCGGCCTGGGCACGGTCGTGGTGTTCGTGGCCTTCGTCGGCCTGACGCTGTGGGTGTTCAACGGCAAGCGCAATCCGGAATTCGCCGAAGCGCGTTTGCTGCCGTTCGCCGATGAACCGCTACCCGATGACGCCACCCAAGAACCTGAAACAAGGAGTACCCGGCCATGACCACCTTCTGGAGTACGTGGATCTGCGTACTGACCATCGGCAGCCTGATCGGCCTGACCTGGCTGCTGATCGGCACCCGCAAGGGCGAAACCAAGGGCAGCGTCGACCAGACCATGGGCCACAGCTTCGACGGCATCGAGGAGTACGACAACCCGCTGCCGCAGTGGTGGTTCATGCTGTTCGCCGGCACGCTGGTATTTGCCGTGGGCTATCTGGTGCTTTACCCCGGCCTGGGCAACTGGAAAGGCATCCTGCCGGGTTACGAGGACGGTTGGACCGGCGTCCACGAGTGGGAAAAGGAGATGAACAAGGCCGACGCGAAGTTCGGGCCGATCTTCGCCAAATTCGCGGCGATGCCCGTGGAAGAAGTGGCCCAGGACCCGCTAGCGTTGAAAATGGGCGGTCGCCTGTTTGCCTCCAATTGCGCGGTCTGCCACGGCTCGGATGCCAAGGGCGCCTTTGGCTTCCCCAACCTGGCAGACTCCAACTGGCGCTGGGGCGGCAACGCCGACACCATCAAAACCACGATCATGGGCGGTCGCATGGCCGCGATGCCGGCCTGGGGTGAGATCCTTGGTGATGCTGGCGTGAAAAACGTCGCGGCTTATGTGCGCCATGACCTGGCCGGCCTGCCGTTGCCTGCCGACAGCGGTACCGACCTGCACGCCGGACAGCAAGCGTTCAGCACGATGTGCGTAGCCTGTCATGGGGCAAACGGCCAGGGCACTGAAGCCATGGGTGCGCCGAATCTGACGCAACCGGCCGGTTTTATCTACGGAACAAGCCTGGCGCAACTGCAACAGACTATTCGTCATGGCCGCCAGGGCCATATGCCAGCGCAGAACGAACTGCTCGGCAACGACAAGGTGCAACTGCTGGCCGCTTACGTTTACAGCCTGTCTCATGGGCTGAGCACCGAGCGTTTGCAGGCTGAAGGCAAACACGAATAAATCTCGACCGCTCTGCTGCCGCATTCTCCCGGATGCGGCAGTTCCCTGCCCCTTTGCGACCAAGTGTCGCACCCCTCCGTTGGTCCTCCTTTCGGTTCCCCGGATTCGGGTCTAAGCTTCCCCCGATGCGGACTGGCATGAGCCGGTTCCAGGTCGACCCAACCCGATGTGTTCGACGAATCTGCTCGATGACAGGCCGCAAAGGCTGGTAGATACCGGCTGTCGTGCCAATTGCCATCTGTCACCCGATCGTTGTGTTTGAACACACCCCGTTACATCCGACCTGACCCCCTCACCATTTTCGTCTGCTGCGACATTTTGCCCTTGGGCAATTTTGTCCCTACGCGGCGCATGGAAAGGCCGCAGAATCAGCTTTTGAAAGCATTGACCCAGGTCATGGCGCGTTGCAATGACCCCCCGCTTTCTCCATACTTGCGGCCGATTTTTACTCCTAATAAAACACCCAAACCGTGGAACCTTAGAATGAGCACAGCAATCAGTCCGACTGCTTATAACTATAAGGTAGTCCGCCAGTTCGCCATCATGACGGTGGTCTGGGGGATCCTTGGCATGGGGCTTGGTGTCTTCATCGCCTCACAGCTTGTATGGCCGGAATTGAACTTCGGTCTGCCGTGGACGACTTTTGGACGCTTACGCCCGTTGCACACCAACCTGGTGATTTTCGCCTTCGGTGGTTGTGCTCTGTTTGCCACTTCTTATTACGTCGTGCAGCGAACCTGCCAAACGCGACTGATTTCCGACAGCCTCGCCGCCTTCACCTTCTGGGGTTGGCAAGCGGTGATCGTCGGCGCGATCGTTACCTTGCCGCTGGGTTACACCACCACCAAGGAATACGCGGAACTGGAATGGCCCCTGGCTATTTTGCTGGCCATCGTCTGGGTTACTTACGGTCTGGTGTTCTTCGGCACCATCACCAAGCGCAAGACCAAGCACATCTATGTGGGTAACTGGTTTTACGGTGCCTTCATCGTTGTGACGGCGATGCTGCACATCGTCAACCACGCGTCCCTGCCGGTCAGCTTCTTCAAGTCCTACTCGGCCTACGCCGGTGCGACTGATGCGATGATCCAGTGGTGGTATGGCCACAACGCGGTCGGTTTCTTCCTGACCACCGGCTTCCTGGGGATGATGTACTACTTCGTTCCGAAGCAGGCCGAGCGTCCGATCTACTCCTATCGTCTGTCGATCGTGCACTTCTGGGCGCTGATCACCCTGTACATCTGGGCCGGTCCGCACCACCTGCACTACACCGCTTTGCCGGACTGGGCTCAGTCGCTGGGCATGGCGATGTCGATCATCCTGCTGGCACCAAGCTGGGGCGGCATGATCAATGGCATGATGACCCTGTCGGGCGCCTGGCATAAGCTGCGCACCGACCCGATCCTGCGCTTCCTCGTTGTGTCCCTGGCCTTCTACGGCATGTCGACCTTCGAAGGCCCGATGATGGCCATCAAGACCGTCAACTCGCTGTCTCACTACACAGACTGGACCATCGGCCACGTACACGCCGGTGCCTTGGGCTGGGTAGCGATGATCTCGATCGGCGCCATCTACCACATGATCCCGAAACTGTTCGGTCGTGTGCAGATGCACAGCATCGGCCTGATCAACACGCACTTCTGGCTCGCGACCATCGGTACCGTTCTGTACATCGCTTCGATGTGGGTCAACGGCATCACCCAGGGTCTGATGTGGCGCGCAATCAACGACGACGGCACCCTCACCTACTCGTTCGTTGAAGCGTTGCAAGCCAGCCACCCTGGTTTCATCGTTCGCGCCCTCGGCGGTGCGTTCTTCGCCAGCGGCATGCTGTTCATGGCCTACAACGTATGGCGTACCGTACGTGCCTCGAACCCGGCAGAAGCCAAAGCTGCTGAACAGATTGCTGTAGTTGGAGCTCACTGATGAAGCATGAAGCAGTCGAGAAGAACATTGGCCTGCTGGCCTTCTTCATGGTTATCGCCGTCAGCATCGGCGGCCTGACCCAGATCGTTCCGCTGTTTTTCCAGGACGTCACCAACAAGCCGGTCGAAGGCATGAAGCCTCGCACCGCCCTTGAACTGGAAGGCCGCGACATCTACATCGCCAACGGTTGTGTCGGCTGCCACTCGCAGATGATCCGCCCGTTCCGTGCTGAAACCGAACGTTACGGCCACTACTCGGTCGCCGGTGAAAGCGTCTGGGACCACCCGTTCCTGTGGGGTTCCAAGCGTACCGGTCCGGACCTGGCCCGTGTTGGCGGTCGTTATTCCGATGACTGGCAGCGTGCGCATTTGTACAACCCGCGCAACGTAGTGCCTGAGTCGAAAATGCCGGCCTACCCGTTCCTCGTGGAAAACAAGCTCGACGGCAAAGACACCGCCAAGAAAATGGAAGTCTTGCGCACGCTCGGCGTCCCTTACACCGACGAAGACATCGCCGGCGCCAAGGATGCTGTGAAGGGCAAAACCGAAATGGACGCGCTGGTGGCCTATCTGCAAGGCCTGGGCACCATCATCAAAAGCAAACGGTGATTTAGATGGATATCGGGATGATTCGTGGCCTGGGCACCGTTGTTGTGATGGTGGCCTTCATCGGTCTGGCGTTGTGGGTATTCAGCCCCAAGCGCAAGTCGGAGTTTGAAGACGCGACCTTGCTGCCTTTCGCGGATGATCCCGAAGCCATCAAGCACGTCGAGCAAGCTTCTAGGAGTAACAAAGAATGACTACGTTCTGGAGTCTGTACGTCACAGTCCTCAGTCTCGGCACGATCTTCGCCCTGACCTGGCTGCTGCTGTCCACCCGCAAGGGCCAGCGCAGCGAAGCCACCGAAGAAACGGTTGGCCACTCCTTCGACGGGATCGAGGAGTACGACAACCCACTGCCAAAATGGTGGTTCATGCTGTTCGTGGGCACCATCATCTTCGCCCTGGGTTACCTGGTGCTGTACCCGGGCCTGGGTAACTGGAAAGGTTTGCTGCCAGGTTACAACTACTTGGATAACGAGAAGCAGACCGCGTTCGCCAACGGCCAGAGCGGCTGGACTGGCGTTCACGAGTGGGAAAAGGAAATGGCCAAGTCGGACGCCAAGTTCGGCCCGATCTTCGCCAAGTTCGCTTCCATGCCAATCGAAGAAGTCGCCAAGGACCCGCAAGCCCTGAAGATGGGTGGCCGCCTGTTCGCCTCCAACTGCTCGGTCTGCCACGGTTCCGATGCCAAGGGCGCTTATGGCTTCCCTAACCTGACCGACGCCGACTGGCGCTGGGGCGGCGAAGCGCAAACCATCAAGACCACCATCATGGGCGGTCGTCACGCTGTGATGCCGGCCTGGGCGGAAGTGATCGGCGAGCAAGGCGTTGCGAACGTTGCCGCGTTCGTACTGACCAACCTCGATGGCCGCAAACTGCCGGAAGGCACCAAGGCTGACCCGGTAGCCGGCCAGAAGCTGTTCGCCGCCAACTGCGCGGTGTGCCACGGTCCGGAAGGCAAAGGCACGCCAGCGATGGGCGCGCCTAACCTGACCCACCCGGCAGCGTTCATCTACGGTTCGAGCTTCGCTCAACTGCAGCAGACCATCCGTTACGGCCGTCAGGGCCAGATGCCTGCGCAAGAACAGCTGCAAGGCAACGACAAGGTTCACCTGCTGGCCGCTTACGTCTACAGCCTTTCTCACGGTGAGAAAGCGCCAGTGGCGGACGCCCAGTAAGGCCAACGCTTGAAGCAACAAAAAACGGCCCCGCCAATGTGAATTGGCGGGGCCGTTTTGTTTGGATTGCGCTGTGCACTCAACGTGTAGGAGTTGCCGAAGGCTGCGATCTTTTGATCTTGTTTTTAATCCATCCCCGCAAGTATTCCCAAAAAAGCAAAATCAAAAGATCGCAGCCTACGGCAGCTCCTACGCGGGAAATCCGGGGATTAACCGGGAAATGGCAGTTGCTGAGCAAAGCTGGATTGAACACCCCAGCCCGAAAACTCGTCCATAATTCACAAGTCAATTGATTCAAGTCATTACACCGTCAGTTGAATTCCACCAACGTGACCAAAGGTCGCACCCTTGACCTAGAGCTACAGGCGTATCATTGCGCCACTGCAACACCTCTTTTTGACCGCGGTCGGCATGTACTGACCGAGGCATTTTTCCACTGCCGTGGGATGCAATGATGAGCAATCAGATTCCGGTACACGACGTCACCCCTGCCAAGAACGCGAATAACAGCGTCGACCTCTACGCCTCTCGAGAAAAAATCTACACCCGTGCCTTCACCGGCCTGTTCCGCAACCTGCGGATGATGGGCGGTGCCGGGCTGTTTCTGCTGTATTTCGGTACGGTCTGGCTGAGCTGGGGTGGCCATCAGGCCGTCTGGTGGAACCTGCCGGAACGTAAGTTCTTCATCTTTGGCGCAACCTTCTGGCCTCAGGACTTCATCCTGCTCTCGGGGATTCTGATCGTCAGTGCCTTCGGCCTGTTCTTCATTACCGTGTACGCCGGGCGGGTCTGGTGCGGCTATACCTGCCCACAGAGTGTCTGGACCTGGATTTTCATGTGGTGCGAAAAGGTCACCGAAGGCGACCGCAACCAGCGCATCAAGCTCGACAAAGCGCCGATGAGCGCCAACAAGTTCCTGCGTAAATTCAGCAAACACACGATGTGGCTGTTGATCGGCTTCGTGACCGGCATGACCTTCGTCGGTTACTTCTCGCCGATCCGCGAACTGACCATCGACTTTTTCACCGGCGAAGCCGATGGCTGGTCGTATTTCTGGGTCGGTTTCTTCACCCTCGCCACCTACGGCAATGCCGGTTGGTTGCGCGAGCAGGTGTGCATTTACATGTGCCCGTACGCGCGCTTCCAGAGCGTGATGTTCGACAAAGACACCCTGATCGTTTCCTACGACCCGCGCCGGGGTGAAAGCCGCGGCCCGCGCAAGAAAGGCGTCGACTACAAGGCCATGGGCCTGGGCGATTGCATCGACTGCACCATGTGCGTCCAGGTCTGCCCGACCGGCATCGACATCCGCGACGGCCTGCAAGTCGAATGCATCGGCTGTGCGGCCTGCATCGATGCCTGCGACAGCATCATGGACAAGATGGATTACCCGCGCGGCCTGATCAGCTACACCACCGAGCACAACCTGTCCGGGCAAAAAACCAATAAACTTCGCCCGCGCCTGATCGGCTATGCCACGGTGCTGCTGGCGATGATCGCCTTGCTGGTGACCGCCTTCTTCATGCGTTCGCTGGTCGGTTTCGACGTCAGCAAGGACCGCGTGCTGTACCGCGAGAACGCCGAAGGCCGGATCGAAAACGTATACAGCCTGAAGATCATGAACAAGGATCAGCGCGACCACACCTACGTGCTCGAAGCCGCTGGCCTGCCGGACCTCAAGCTGCAAGGCAAGCGCGAGATCAAGGTCGCCGCCGGGGAGATTTTCAGCCAGCCGGTCGAACTGTCCAGCGCACCGGAGAAACTGCCATCGAGCACCAACGAGGTGAAATTCATCCTCAAGGATGCCGATGACGACAGCGTCCACATTGAAGCCAAGAGCCGGTTCATCGGCCCACAAGTTCGTTGAGAGAAGTGATCATGCCCACAGCAACTGCCGCAAGTCCCTGGTACAAGCATCTTTGGCCGTGGATCATCATCGCCATCCTGGCGTGTTCCGTGACCCTGACCTTGTCCATGGTGACGATCGCGGTGAACAACCCGGACAACCTGGTCAACGACAACTATTACGAGGCAGGCAAAGGCATCAACCGCTCCCTCGACCGTGAGCTGCTGGCGCAGACCCTGCTGCTGCGCGCCAGCGTTCATCTGGACGACGTGACCGGTGAAGTCGACCTGCGCCTGAGCGGCAACAGCCAACCGAAAACCCTGGAGCTGAACCTGATCTCGCCGACCCAGCCGGAGAAAGATCGCAAGATCACCCTGGCACGCAGCGAAACCGAACAGGGCCGCTACATTGGCCAGTTGAACGACAAGGTCGACGGTCGCCGCTTTGTAGAACTGCTGGGCGTACAGGACGACAAGACCTGGCGCATGTTCGAAGAAGAACAGGTCAGCCATGACAAGGATCTGCTGCTGGGTGATGAACCGCTGCAAGGCGCCGAAGACCTGAAGAAGTAAACACTGCGAATGCGATCAAATGTGGCGAGGGAGCTTGCTCCCGCTGGGACGCGAAGCGGCCCAAAAAACTGCAAACCGGTTCTTTCAGTCATAGCGCGTTCGCAGATTTACGACTGCTTCGCAGCCGAGCGGGAGCAAGCTCCCTCGCCACAATGGTTTTCATGGCAACACACATGACCACTCCACTCCCCTGCTACCACTGCGCCCTGCCCGTCCCGGCCGGCAGCCGCTTCACCGCTGCCGTCCTCGGTGAAACCCGCGAGTTCTGCTGCCCGGGTTGTCAGGCCGTGGCCGAAGCCATTGTGGCCGGTGGACTGGAAACCTATTACCAGCATCGCAGCGAGTCATCGGCCAACCCCGAAGCCTTGCCGGTGCAGTTGGTGGACGAACTGGCGCTATACGACCGCGCCGACGTGCAAGCTCCCTTCGTTCGCCACGAAGGCGAACTCGCCGAAACCACCCTGTTGATGGAAGGCATCAGCTGCGCCGCCTGCGGCTGGCTGATCGAGAAACACCTGCGTGGCTTGCCCGCAGTGGCCGAAGCGCGCCTGAACCTGTCCAACCATCGCCTGCACGTGCGCTGGGCCGATGCGCAACTGCCGCTGAGCCAGGTACTCAGCGAATTGCGCCACATCGGTTACGCCGCGCACCCCTATCAGGCCGACCGCGCCAGCGAACAACTGGCCAGCGAAAACCGCCTGGCCCTGCGTCAACTCGGCGTGGCCGGGTTGCTGTGGTTCCAGGCGATGATGGCAACCATGGCCACCTGGCCGGAATTCAACATCGACCTCAGCCCCGAGCTGCACACCATCCTGCGTTGGGTCGCGCTATTTCTCACCACCCCGATCGTGTTCTACAGCTGCGCGCCGTTCTTCAAAGGCGCCATGCGTGACTTGCGCACCCGACACCTGACCATGGACGTCTCGGTGTCGCTGGCGATTGGCAGCGCCTACATCGCCGGGATCTGGACCTCGATCACCGGCGTCGGTGAACTGTATTTCGATGCGGTCGGCATGTTCGCGCTGTTCCTGTTGGCCGGGCGTTATCTCGAACGTCGCGCCCGCGAACGCACCGCTGCCGCCACCGCACAGCTTGTAAACCTGCTGCCCGCCTCGTGCCTGCGCCTGAGTGCCGACGGCCAGAGTGAGCGGATTCTGCTCAGTGAACTGCGTTTAGGCGATCAGGTGCTGGTGCATCCCGGCGCGATCCTCCCGGCCGACGGCAAGATCCTCGACGGCCAGTCGAGCATCGACGAATCCCTGCTCACCGGCGAATACCTGCCGCAACCGCGCACGCCGGGCGATGCCGTCACCGCTGGCACCCTGAACGTCGAAGGTGCGCTGACCGTGGAAGTCCTTGCCCTCGGCCAGGACACCCGACTGTCCGCCATCGTCCGCCTGCTGGACCGTGCTCAGGCCGAGAAGCCGCGACTGGCTGAAATTGCCGACCGCGCCGCGCAATGGTTCCTGCTGCTGTCGCTGATTGCCGCTGCCGTCATCGGCCTGATCTGGTGGGAACTGGATTCGTCGCGAGCCTTCTGGATTGTGTTGGCGATGCTCGTTGCGACGTGCCCGTGCGCCTTGTCGCTGGCCACGCCGACCGCCCTCACCGCCGCCACCGGTACGCTGCACAAACTCGGTTTGCTGCTGACGCGCGGTCATGTGCTGGAAGGCCTGAACCAGATCGATACGGTGATTTTCGACAAGACCGGCACACTGACTGAAGGTCGCCTGGCCTTGCGTTCGATTCGCCCACTCGGCGCGCTGAACAGCGATCAATGCCTGAGCCTCGCCGCCGCCCTGGAAAACCGTTCCGAACACCCGATCGCCCGCGCGTTTGGCCGGGCGCCGCTGGCCGCCGAAGAAGTCCACAGCACGCCGGGACTCGGCCTCGAAGGCTCGGTCGGCGAGCAACGCCTGCGCATCGGCCAACCGGGTTTTGTCTGTGAACTCAGTGGCGCTGCCGTGCCGTTGATGCCGGATGAAGCTGGCCAATGGCTGTTGCTCGGCGACAGTCAGGGACCGTTGGCATGGTTTGTTCTCGATGACCGTTTGCGTGCTGACGCCCCCGCCCTGCTCGCCGCCTGCAAGGCTCGCGGTTGGCGCACGCTGCTGCTGTCCGGCGACAGTTCGCCGATGGTCGCCAGTGTCGCGGCGGAACTGGGCATCGATGAAGCCCGTGGCGGTTTGCGCCCGGACGACAAATTGCAGGTCCTGCAACAGCTGCACAAGGAAGGCCGCAAGGTGTTGATGCTCGGTGACGGGGTCAACGACGTGCCCGTACTGGCCGCCGCCGACATCAGCGTGGCCATGGGGTCGGCCACCGATCTGGCGAAAACCAGTGCCGATGCAGTGCTGCTGTCGAACCGTCTCGATGCATTGGTGCAAGCCTTCAGCCTGGCTCGACGCACCCGCCGGGTAATCATCGAGAACCTGCTGTGGGCCGGGCTGTACAATGGCCTCATGTTGCCGTTCGCCGCCCTCGGCTGGATCACTCCGGTATGGGCCGCGGTCGGTATGTCCATCAGTTCGTTGACCGTGGTGCTGAACGCCCTGCGCCTGACTCGCATGCCCAACACGCCTGCGGTCAGCGCCACGCCAGAAACCCGTCCGCTGCCGGCCTGAGCCGCGCGGGCATGGAGTCCAGATGCCAGCTCTCTACGTGATGATCCCGGCTGCGCTGCTGATCGTGGCCATCGCCATTTACATCTTCTTTTGGGCCGTCGACAGCGGTCAGTACGACGACCTCGACGGCCCGGCCCACAGCATCCTGTTCGACGACCAGGACCCGAACCACAAGGCCGCGGTCGACGAAGCCAGCGGTCATCCGGCCAAGCCGGACGACAAGGCGCCACCTCATGCTTGAGTTGGCGCCGCTGCTGGTGTCTGCGGTGATTCTCGGTCTGCTCGGTGGCGGGCATTGCCTGGGCATGTGCGGCGGCTTGATGGGCGCGTTGACCCTGGCGATTCCCAAGGAGCAACGCAGCCGGCGTTTTCGACTGCTGCTGGCCTACAACCTGGGGCGAATTCTCAGCTATGCAACGGCCGGCCTGCTGATCGGCCTGGCCGGTTGGGCGGTGGCCAACAGCCCGGCGGCGATGTTCATGCGCGTCATCGCCGGATTGCTGTTGGTCGCCATGGGCCTGTACCTCGCTGGCTGGTGGAGCGGCCTGACCCGCATCGAAAGCCTCGGTCGCGGCCTGTGGCGGCATATCCAGCCGGTTGCCAACAAACTGCTGCCGGTGTCGAGCGTACCCCGCGCGCTGCTGTTGGGTGCGCTCTGGGGCTGGCTGCCGTGCGGGTTGGTTTACAGCACGTTGCTGTGGTCGGCGAGTCAGGGCAATGCGCTGGACAGTGCGCTTTTGATGCTCGCGTTCGGGCTCGGCACCTGGCCGGTATTGCTCGCCACAGGGTTGGCGGCTGAGCGGGTCACGGCGTTGTTGCGCAAACGTAGCGTGCGGATGACCGGCGGCTTACTGGTGATCCTGTTCGGCATCTGGACCTTGCCGGGGCCGCATCAGCATTGGCTCATGGGCCACTAGACCTGTGGCGAGGGAGCTTGCTCCCGCTGGACTGCGCAGCAGTCCCTCTTTTAGGTCCGCTTCGCGCCCCAGCGGGAGCAAGCTCCCTCGCCACAAAAAGCGGCACACCCGCTAACCACCGTTGACGCAAATCAAGATGCCCCACCCCGCCTCCCCCTAGACTCGCTGACACTGCCAGCCTATCCGGGGGAATGCCCGCATGATGCTCGACGCCATTCGTTGGGATACCGATCTGATCCGCCGTTACGACCTGGCGGGACCGCGCTACACCTCCTACCCGACCGCGGTGCAATTCGACGGTCAGGTCGGCACGTTCGACCTGTTTCACGCCCTGCGCGATAGCCGTAAAGCCCTGCGCCCGTTATCGCTGTATGTGCACGTGCCGTTCTGCGCGAACATTTGCTACTACTGCGCCTGCAATAAAGTCATCACCAAGGACCGCGGCCGGGCCCAGTCCTATTTGCAGCGCCTTGAGCAGGAAATCCAGCTGATCGCCTGCCACCTCGACCCCGCGCAGAAAGTCGAGCAACTGCATTTCGGCGGCGGCACCCCGACCTTTCTCAGTCACGATGAACTGCGCCAGTTGATGGCCCAGTTGCGCAAAAGCTTCAACTTGCTGGACGACGATTCCGGCGACTACGGCATCGAAATCGACCCTCGCGAAGCCGACTGGTCAACCATGGGCCTGCTTCGTGAGCTGGGTTTCAACCGGGTCAGTATCGGCCTGCAAGACCTCGACCCGGCGGTGCAGCGGGCAGTCAATCGCCTGCAAAGCCTGGAAGAAACCCGCGCGGTGATCGACGCCGCACGCACGCTGCAGTTTCGCTCGATCAACATTGACCTGATCTACGGCTTGCCAAGGCAGACACCCGAGAATTTCGCCCGCACCGTCGATGAAGTCATCAACCTGCAACCGGACCGCCTCTCGGTGTTCAACTATGCGCACCTGCCGGAACGCTTCATGCCGCAACGGCGAATCAACAGCGACGAGCTTCCGACACCGGCGCAAAAACTGGAAATACTCCAGGGCACCATCGAGCAGCTGACCCAGGCCGGTTACCGCTACATCGGCATGGACCACTTCGCGCTGCCCGACGATGAACTGGCGATTGCTCAGGAAGAATCGACCCTGCAACGCAATTTCCAGGGCTACACCACCCACGGTCACTGCGACCTGATTGGCCTGGGCGTGTCGGCCATCAGCCAGATCGGCGACTTGTATTGCCAGAACAGCAGCGACCTGAATCAGTACCAGAACACGCTCGCCAGCGCGCAGCTGGCCACCAGTCGTGGCCTGCTGTGCAACGCCGATGACCGCCTGCGACGTGCGGTCATCCAACAACTGATCTGTCATTTCAGCCTGGAATTCGCCGAGATCGAGCACGCCTTCAACATCGACTTTCAGGGTTACTTCGGCGAACTCTGGCCACAGTTGCAGGAAATGGCCGAAGACGGCCTGATCGAACTTGATAACGAACGGATCACCGTACTGCCCGCCGGACGATTGCTGGTACGTTCGGTGTGCATGGTGTTCGACGCATACCTGGAACAGCACAATCGCCAGCGGTTTTCGCGGGTGATCTAGCTATTAACTCACTGCCGGTCTGCGAAACGCTGACTTTACGACCCTGCGACAAAATCGCCGCGTGCCTGAATGTCCTTCCGTGGGTTACCCTTACGTCTTATGTGTGTTTTTTCCCACAAGGATTGAAGAAATGTCCGAGCCAGTAAAGCTGCGCGCTCATAGTCAGGCCCATTGCAAGGATTGCAGCCTGGCCCCCCTCTGCTTGCCACTTTCTTTGAATCTGGAAGACATGGATGCGCTGGACGAAATCGTTAAACGTGGCCGCCCGCTGAAAAAGGGCGAATTCCTGTTCCGCCAGGGCGACACCTTCGATTCCGTTTATGCAGTACGCTCGGGCGCCCTGAAGACCTTCAGCCTGAGCGATGGCGGCGAAGAACAACTCACCGGGTTCCACTTGCCGAGCGAACTGGTCGGCCTGTCGGGCATGGACACCGAAAAACACCCGGTCTCGGCGCAAGCCATGGAAACCACCTCGGTGTGTGAAATCCCGTTCGAACGCCTCGACGAACTGGCAGTGCAACTGCCGCAACTGCGCCGTCAGTTGATGCGCGTGATGAGTCGAGAGATTCGCGACGATCAGCAAATGATGTTGCTGCTGTCGAAGAAAACCGCCGACGAGCGCATCGCCACGTTCCTGGTCAACCTGTCGGCCCGTTTCCGCGCCCGGGGCTTCTCGGCCAACCAGTTCCGCCTGAGCATGTCGCGCAACGAAATCGGCAATTATCTGGGCCTGGCGGTGGAAACCGTGTCCCGGGTGTTCACGCGATTCCAGCAAAACGAACTGATCGCGGCTGAAGGCAAGGAAATCCATATCCTCGACCCAATTCAACTCTGCGCCCTGGCCGGCGGCTCGCTAGACGGCTGATTTCGGCGATGGTGGCTGAGCGAAACGGTTCAGCCGCCGTTATACTGCGTCGTTTGCAGCCTGCCAGGACACCTCGACGATGGTCTTCGACTCCTTCGACATCAAATCCCTCATCCGCCCTGTGATCGACTTTCCCAAGCCGGGCGTGATCTTCCGCGACATTACCCCATTGTTCCAGTCGCCCACGGCCCTGCGCCTGGTGATGGACAGCTTCGCCCACCGTTATGTCGAGGCTGACTTCACCCACATCGGTGCGATGGACGCGCGTGGTTTTCTGATCGGTTCGGTCCTGGCCTATCAGCTGAACAAGCCGCTGGTGCTGTTCCGCAAGCAAGGCAAACTGCCGGCCGACGTGCTGGCCGAGGGTTATGCGACTGAATACGGCGAAGCCTTCCTCGAAGTCCACGCCGACAGCCTGTGCGAGGGCGATTCGGTGGTGATGTTCGATGACTTGATCGCCACGGGCGGGACACTGATTGCAGCGGCGAACCTGGTTCGACGCATGGGCGCGCGGGTTCACGAAGCGGCGGCGATCATTGACTTGCCAGAATTGGGCGGGTCGCAGCGCTTGGAGGATATGGGGATTCCTACGTTCTGCCTGACGCAGTTTGCGTTGAGCGATAAGTAACCCCCTGACAGATCGTTCCCATGCTCCGCGTGGGAACGATCAACTCGTCACAGTCCCATCTGTTTGCTGATGATCTCGTTCATCACTTCCCGCGTCCCCCCTCCGATCGAAAGAATGCGGTTATCGCGGTACAGCCGCTCCACCAGGCTCTCACGCATGTAGCCGAGACCACCCAGAATCTGCACCGCATCCGTGGTGATCCGATCAGCCGTGTCAGTAGCAAAATTCTTGGCCATGGAAATCTCCTTGATCACACTCTGCCCCGCCGCCATTTTCGCCGCCTGTCGGTAGGTGAATTCCCGTGACACTTCCAGCGCCGTGGCCATTTCGGCAAGGCGATGCTTGAGCACCTGAAATTTGCCGATGGGTTTACCGAACGCTTCACGTTGGCGAGCCCATTTCAGGCTCTCTTCCAGCGCCAGTTGCGCGGTCATGTTGGCCATTAGCGCCAGCGCCAGGCGCTCGCTCTGGAAATTACCCATGATGCAGGCGAAGCCCATGTTTTCGCCGCCAATCAGATTTCCTGACGGCACCCGACAATCGTCGAAGAACAGTTCGGCAGTGTCCGACGCCCACCAACCCATTTTCTTCAACTGACGACCGACGGTGAAACCAGGCGTGCCCTTCTCGATCAACAGCAGGCTGATGCCACCGAAACCCGGCGCACCGGTACGCACCGCGACAGTGTAGAAATCTGCGCGGACGCCACTGGTGATAAAGGTTTTGCTGCCGCTGACCCGGTAAAAGTCGCCGTCACGCACGGCGCGGGTTTGCAGGTTGGCGACGTCGGAGCCACCACTGGGCTCGGTCACGGCAAGGGCGCTGATCTTCTCGCCGGCGAGCACCTGAGGCACAACACGATCGCGGACCTCAGGCCTGGCCCACTTGAGTATCGGCGGCAGCCCGATGTCCAGCGAGCCGAGCCCCGCCACCAGACCGCCGGAGCCACAGCGCATCAGCTCTTCGCTGGCGGCGACCTTGGCGAACAGATCACCTTCGTGACTGCCACCCAAGGCTTCGGGGTAACCGATCCCCAGAATCCCCGCCGCGCCAGCCTTGAGGTAGAGCTCGCGGGGAAAGCTTTCGGCTTCTTCCCACTGGTCGATGTCCGGCAAGATCTCGCGCTCGACGAAACGTCTGACGCTGTCGCGGACCAATTGGTGGCTGGGGTCGAAGTATTCCTGAAAGGCAGGCATCGGCGAACTCCACTGAAGGTTCAGCGAAGTTAACCGAGCGCTTGCTTGGTTTTCAAGTTAAGGAGTGTTGGAAGATCAAAAAATCGCAGCCTTCGGCAGCTCCTACAGGTGTAAACCGATCCCATGTAGGAGCTGCCGAGGCTGCGATCTTTTGCTTTTAACAATTACAAAGCAATCGGTTTACGCCCGGCAAACGAATGCGCCAACGTCCCACCATCCACCAACTCCAGCTCGCCACCCAATGGCACGCCGTGGGCAATGCGCGAGGCGATCAGGCCTTTGTTGCTGAGCAACTGGGCAATGTAATGCGCTGTCGCCTCACCTTCCACAGTCGGGTTGGTCGCGAGAATGACTTCAGTGAACGTGCCCGCCTCTTCGATCCGCGCCAGCAGTTGCGGAATACCGATGGCTTCCGGGCCGAGTCCGTCGAGTGGCGACAGATGGCCCTTGAGCACGAAGTAGCGACCACGGAAACCGGTCTGCTCCACCGCGTAGACATCCATCGGACCTTCCACCACGCAGAGCAAGGTGTCGTCGCGACGGGTATCGGCGCATTGCGGGCAGAGGTCGTCTTCGGTCAGCGTGCGACACAACCGACAGTGACCCACCCCTTCCATGGCCTGGCTCAGTGCCAGGGCCAGTCGCGAGCCGCCGCTGCGATCACGCTCGAGCAGCTGCAACGCCATGCGTTGGGCAGTTTTCTGACCCACACCTGGCAAAATTCGCAGGGCGTCGATCAGTTGGCGAATCAAAGGGCTGAAGCTCATGGGGAAAAGTCCGACAAAACAACGAGACGCGGTTTATACCCGCGCCTCTGATTAGCGTCAATTACTCAGTCCTGGGCGACCCGCACAACCAGTTTGCCGAAGTTGCGTCCTTCCAGCAGACCGATGAACGCTTCAGGTGCCTGCTCCAGGCCATCGACCACGTCTTCACGGAACTTCACCTTGCCGTCGCGCACCCACGGCGCCATGGCGCTGACGAATTCCGGCTGACGATCACCATAGTCGTCGAACACGATGAAGCCCTGGATTCGCACACGCTTGGTCAGCAGCGTGCGCTGCAATTGCGGCAGACGATCCGGGCCGGTCGGTGCTTCGTGAGCGTTGTAGGAGGCGATCAGACCGCAGAGTGGAATTCGTGCCTTGGGATTGAGCAGCGGCAGCACGGCATCGAACACCTTGCCGCCGACGTTTTCGTAATAGATGTCGATGCCTTCGGAGCACGCCTTGGCCAATTCTTCGGCGAAGTTCGGGCTCTTGTGATCGATACAAGCATCAAAACCCAGCTCATCGACCACATAACGGCACTTGTCCGCGCCACCGGCCACGCCGACCACGCGCAAGCCCTTGATCTTCGCCACCTGACCGACCACCGAACCCACGGCCCCGGACGCTGCCGCAACCACCAGGGTTTCGCCGGCTTCTGGCTGGCCGATGTCCATCAGGCCCATATACGCGGTCATTCCGGGCATGCCCAACACGCCCAACGCCATTGACGGGCTCGGCAGCCCGGACGGCACCGGAATGATGTCGCGCCCGTCGCTGAGGCTGTGGCTCTGCCAACCGGTAGAACCGACCACCAGATCACCTTCATGGAATTTCGGATTCAGCGAGCGCTCGACCCGACTGACAGCGCCACCGGTCATCACCTCGCCGATTTCCACCGGTGCGGCGTACGAAGGCGCGTCGCTCATGCGTCCGCGCATGTAGGGATCGAGTGACAGGTAAAGGGTCTTGAGCAGCACCTGACCGTCGGCCAGGTCCGGCAGCGCAACGCGCTCCAGGCGGAAATTCTCCGGCGTCGGCGCGCCTGTCGGGCGGGACGCCAGGACGATACGTTGGTTGAGGGTCAATGCTTGTGGCATGTGAGCTTCTCCTTTTGATCGATGAATTCGGCGGTATAGGGAGCAGACCTTTGTGATGGTATGGCGTTCGATGTTTCTGCCTTTCACTGTGGCGAGGGAGCTTGCTCCCGCTGGGTCGCGAAGCGGCCCCCCTTATCCCTAAGAGGAAGGGGACTACTGCGCAGTCCAGCGGGACGGTGCGGCGTTCCGACAAGCTCCCTCGCCACAGGGTTTAACAAAACCCGGCAGAAACAAAAAAGCCAGGCGCGATGCCTGGCATTTTTTTGTAGCCCATCCGACGCGCTTTGGCGAATCAGAATGGCAGTTTCATACCCGGTGGCAGTTGCATGCCAGCGGTCATGCCGGACATTTTGTCCTGGCTGTTGGCTTCGATCTTGCGCACGGCATCGTTGACGGCGGCGGCGAACACAGCCTCCAGCATCTCTTTGTCGTCTTCGCTCAAGCCTTCGACCAGGCTTGGATCGATGGTCACGCGCTTGACGTCGTGACGACCGGTCATCACCACGGTGACCATATCGCCACCGGCTTTACCGGTGACTTCGGCGTTGGCCAGTTCTTCCTGCATCTTGGCCATTTTTTCCTGCATCTGCTGTGCCTGCTTCATCAGGCCGGCCATGCCACCTTTCATCATGGGAATCACCTCAAAAGTACTTGGATAAATACAGCGCCCGGCCCTTTCGGCCGAACACCTTCAGTTATTAGCCCTGAGTGACCAGGGTCTCGACAGGTTCAATAGTATCGTTACGGACCACCGCACCGAACTGCTGCATCATTTGCTGGATGAACGGATCACCGTGGATCGACTCTTCGGCCTCGCGCTGACGGTTCGCACGGCGCCGGGACGCGGCCTGGGCCGGGGTCTCCTGCTCGGGCTTGATCAGCTCCATGCTCAGGTTCAGCGTACGCCCGTGAAACTGGTTCAACGCATCGTTCAATCGACGCTGTTGAGTCGCGTTGAACAGCGCGCTGTGGGCCGGGTCCAGGTGCATCAGCCAGTTGTCGCCGTCGACGGCGATCAGCGTGCAGTTGGCGGCGATGCTGCCGGTCATGCCGGAGATCGGCAGTTTCGGGAACAACTCCAGCCATTGCGCCGCCAGACCGGTGGCCGGCATGGCGGCCGGTTCAGGCTCGACTTCCGGCGTTGGCTCAGCGGTGTGTTCGCTGGCCAGTTCATCGAGGTAGCTGTAGGCCGACTCGATGTCTGGCTCGATATAGTCCTCGTCCAGCGGCGGCTCGTCGTCCAGGTCCATGCCCGGCGTCGCGGCATCGACTTCGGCCACCGACGGCTCGGGAATCGGCGCAGCGGCCCACTCTGGTGCGTCCGGCACCACGCTGTCGGGGGTCGGCAACGGCATCGGCGCCAGTTCGGGTTGTTCGCTGGCCGTTTCCAGCACCGGCTCGACGGCGGGTTGCTGAACGACCTCGGGTTCGATCGGGTCGTTCCACGGCAGATCGACGACGGCCTCGACCGCTACCGCCTCAACCACAGGCTCGGACACGACGACGGGCGCAACCGGCTCAGGCTCGGGCGCTTGCACTGGGGCAACCACCGCCGCAACTGGCGCTGGCGCGACGGGTGCAACTGCCGCAGCGACTACCGGCGCAACAACGGGCGCGGCAGCCACTGAATTTGCGGAATCAACTGTGGCTTGGCTGATCCCCACTGGCTTTAGCGGTTGCCTCGGGGCGTCCGTGGTGTCTGCCGGACGGAACGCGAGCATCCTCAGCAACACCATTTCGAAACCACCGCGCGGGTCCGGCGCCAGCGGCAAGTCGCGGCGACCGATCAGGCCCATCTGGTAATAAAACTGCACGTCTTCGGCCGGCAAGGCCTGGGCCAGCGCCAGCACTCGGTCACGGTCGCCATGACCGTTGTCGACGCCTTCAGGCAGCGCCTGGGCGATGGCGACACGGTGCAGTACGTTGAGAATTTCCGAGAGCACGCCGTTCCAGTCCGGGCCTTGCTCGGCCAGATGACGGACGGCTTCGAGCAAGGCCTTGGCGTCGCCTTCGATCAGCGCATGCAGAACGTCGTAGACCTGGCCGTGATCGAGCGTGCCGAGCATCGCCCGTACGTCGGCCGCCATGACTTTGCCTTCACCGAAGGCAATCGCCTGGTCGGTCAGGCTCATGGCGTCGCGCATCGAACCGTCGGCAGCACGGCCCAACAGCCAGAGCGCGTCGTCTTCGAACGGCACGTTCTCGACACCCAGCACATGGGTCAAATGCTCGACCACACGCTCCGGTGTCATGTTCTTCAGAGAGAACTGCAGGCACCGCGAAAGAATGGTTGCAGGAAGTTTCTGCGGATCGGTGGTCGCCAGGATGAACTTGACGTAGGGCGGCGGCTCTTCAAGGGTTTTCAACAGCGCATTGAAGGAATGGCTGGAGAGCATGTGTACTTCGTCGATCAGGTAGACCTTGAACCGCCCGCGGCTCGGCGCGTACTGCACGTTGTCGAGCAGTTCGCGGGTGTCTTCGACCTTGGTCCGGCTCGCGGCGTCGATCTCGATCAGGTCGACGAAGCGGCCTTCATCGATCTCGCGGCACACCGAGCACTCGCCGCAAGGCGTTGAAGTGATACCTGTTTCACAGTTCAGGCATTTGGCGATGATCCGCGCGATGGTGGTCTTGCCGACCCCGCGGGTACCGGTAAACAGATAGGCGTGGTGCAGCCGCTGGCTGTCCAAGGCATTGATCAGAGCCTTGAGCACATGGGTCTGGCCGACCATTTCGCGGAACGAGCGCGGACGCCATTTACGTGCAAGAACCTGATAACTCATCGAAAACCGTCGCAACGAAGGAACAGAAGCGGCTAATGCTAGCGGAGCAAGGCCAAAATTGCATCCGGTGCGCTCGTCTAATCTGGCTAAGATGGTCTTTGGGGGGCTTTTATCGGCTCGGGTTTTATCAGCACCGGAGCGTTTATGCGGCTGGTTTTGGGGGCACTGCTGTTAATCAGCCTGAAAGTCGCTGGCGCCGAGCCGCCATTGCGCTTCGTGGTGCCCGACAGTTGGGCGATGCCAATGGTGCAACTGGACCGCGGCCACCCCACCCAAGGCATCCTGCACGACGTGATGGTCAGCCTCGCGACTCAGGTCGGCGTGCCAGCCGAATTTCACGTGCTGCCTCGCACGCGAGTGCAAAACGCCATGGAGCACGACGAAGTCGATATCCGCTGCTATGCGGCGCAGTCCTGGCAGCCGAATCAGTCCGGGGACTACATCTGGAGCATTCCACTTTGGTTTCAGCGCGACCTGCTGATCAGCCGGTCAGATCCGCTGACGTCAGTGACGCCTGCGGACTTGTCGCGACAAGCCATCGGCACGGTACTCGGCTACAGCTACCCGACCCTGCAACCGCTGTTTGACGCCGACCGACTGTATCGCGAAGACGCGCGCAACCAGGAACAGGTGCTGGAAAAGCTCCTGGCCGGACGCTATCACTACGCCGTGAGCAATCAATGGACGCTGGACTGGTTCAATCAGCGCCTGCTGCCTGACCGGCAACTGCAAGGCGTGGCGGTTTTGCAGGAGCAGAGTGTCGGTTGTTATGTGCGCAACGATCCCAAGGTGCCCGTGCAGCGCATTTTGCGCACCTTGGTGCGAATGAAAATGTCCGGAGAAATCGACGACATCATTCGACTGTATATCGGCGGCCCCGCAGATCTGTAGCAGCTGCCGGAGGCTGTTACATGGACCGAGTTCAGACTGCCTGCTCCAACACCTGCCATTGCAGCGGCGCGACAAAACCTTTGACCCAGCCCGTTACTTCTGCGGGCGGCATCGGCGGGGCAATGAAATAGCCTTGAGCAACTTCGCAGCCCAGTCGCAGCAGCAATTCACCGTGCTCGATACTTTCCAGCCCTTCGGCGATCACCTGCCGACCAAAGGCCCGAGCCAGCCCAATGACCGCCCTGGTCAAGGCCAGATCATCCCGATCTTTAAGGATGTCACGCACAAACGACTTGTCGATCTTGATGGTTTGGGTTTGCAAACGTTTGAGGTAGCTCAGGGACGAATAACCGGTGCCAAAATTGCCCAATGAAAACTGCACCCCCAGCGCCTGGCAGGCCTGTAAACAGGCGCTGACATGCTGAATATTTTCGATCGCCACCGACTCGACGATTTCCAGATCGAGCATCTGCGGCGCCACCTGGGCATGCCGGGCGAGCACGTGCTTGAGCCGGTCGACGAAATCCGCGCGCTGAAAATGTCGTGCCGCAATATGAATGCTGACAGGCCAGCCCTGCCCCACTTGCTGCCAATGGTGCACCTGCGACAGGACCTGATCCATCACCCATTCACCAATATCGATGATCAGGTCCGTTTCTTCCACCAGCGGCAAAAACTCCCGGGCCGGCACCATACCGTGTTGCGGATGCTCCCAACGCAACAACGCCTGAAAGCCGACAACCTCGCCACGGCGCATGTTCACCTTGGGCTGGAAATGCACACGCAACTCACCGGCAGCCAGCGCCTGGCGCACTCGCTCGACGGTCTGGTGAGTAGCCTTGACCTCCTGATCCCGGGACACGTCGAACAAATGAAAGCGATTGCGACCGCTTTGTTTCGCCACGTACATGGCCTGATCGGCATGACGCAACAATGTTTCGGCATCTTGATTGTCGTGGGGGAACAGGGTGACGCCGATACTGGCAAACACATTGACGCCCTTGCCATGCAGCAAGTACGGCGCCGAAATGGCGCCGAGCACCCGGTTCAACGCCGCACGCAGTTCCGGCAGATCTCGTACATATCGCAACACCAGCACAAACTCGTCACCGGCCAACCGTGCCACCACATCTTCGCCGCGCACAATGGCGCGCAAACGCTTGGCCACCTCGACCAACAGCAGATCGCCACTGGCATGCCCGTAGCCATCGTTGACCGCTTTGAAGCCGTCGAGATCGAGCATGCATACCGCCAGCGGGATGTTTTCGTGACGGGAGAACTCCAGCGCCTGATCCAGCAAATCCGAGAGGAACGCGCGATTCGGCAGCCCGGTCAGCACGTCATGCCCCACCCGCCATTGCAGTGAATGCAGCAATTGGTGTTTTTCGCTGATGTCGAAACGAATCGAAAGATAACGGTCAACCCGCCCGGTAGCGTCATCGAGCACCGGCACCATGGTGCTGTCGACCCAATACAGGCTGCCGTCCTTGGCGCGATTACAAATCTCGCCTTTCCAGACCTTGCCCAAAGCGATGGTGCGCCACATGGCCGCGAAGAAATCGGCGGAGTGCAGACCGGAGTTGAGGAGACGATGATTCTGCCCGAGCAGTTCTTCGCGGCTATAGCCGGACACGGTACAGAACTGATCGTTGACGTGGGTGATCCGGCCGCTCAGATCGGTCTCGGAAAAAATCGCGGCAGCATCCACGGCCCTGCGGTATTTCTCATCCATGAGTCAGGCTCGCTGTGGCTAGCGGTGATACCGCTCGACCAGTGCAGGATGCCCGGAAGAGATGTTTTTATAGGTAATGCGCAGCAACACGATATCACTCCATGAACAGCGGTTGATGGCCTCCTGACAGCAGAGATCAACTAACCTTAAAGACCCAAAATATCCATTTTGATCGGCGATTCTACGAAACGCATCACATTTTGCAAAGCAAGGTGATGGATCATGCAGTTGTCTAATGCAAAAATCTATCGTTAAGTTCTTGATTCTAAATGGGAATTAAGCGATGCAAAATTCAAGTTTGGGTGCGGCCATTCGGCGCTACCGCAAGGTCGCTGGGCTTACTCAGGCTGAACTCGGCGAAAAGACCGGTTTTGACCCCAAAACCATCAGCCGCTTCGAAACCGGTACCTACACCCCCAGCGTGGAAGCCTTGTTCCTGCTTGCCGATGTGCTGGGTGTGAAGCTGAAAGCCTTTTTCGCAGATTTAGGCGATGAAGATGAACAGCGGGCGTATCTGTTCGGTGTCATACATAACGCCACCCCGAAGGACCTGGGAAAGCTGATTGCAGCGGTTGACCAGGCCTTGTCCAAGCCTTAGTGCCGGAAACAAAAAAGGAGGCCGAGCCGTCGCATTCGACAGCCCGGCCTCCTTTTATGTGTTCGCCCTGAAAACCGGACACGAAAAAACACCGCCCTGGACAATCCATGGCAGAGCAACAAGCATGTATTTTTTTAGACAGATAACGCGAGAGAGGACTCGCGCTGCGTTATGGAGGCAACCCCACCAGCCACACCCCGGCACACAATGTTCCCGCTGTGGCTGCTTCCTTCCGGATCTGACCAGGTTCACGGGTAATCGTTGCGGGGGGACCGATGGGGTCACCATAACGACGCTCACCTGACGGCGAGCCGCGCCATTGTACCTATCTGAGACGAAGTTACAACTGTTCGGGTGGATTAAAAATATGAGAGGACTCAAGCACTTGCTACTGCGCCTGCAACACCTCATCCGCCCGGCCACCCTCCTGCTGGATCACCAGGTGGATGAAGTGCAGCTTGGCGATGACTGCCGGCGGCAGGACGAACGGATAGAAATCCGGCTGCCCCATACTGCGAGACAGTTCATTGAGCATGCCCGCCAGTTCGATCCACGCATTGACGAATGACAGGAACGCCGCGCCGCCGGGATGCTGCGGGTCGTAGAGGGTGCTGGCCGGAAATGGCTTGTAGTCGAAGTCCATTTCCCGCGCGCTCATGCCGAATCCCAACGCCGTATCCACCGCGTCCATCATGTGTAGGTAGTGAGCCCAGGTTTCGGCCCAATCCTCCCACGGGTGCATGGTTGCGTAGGCGCTGACGTAATGTTGCTGCCAGTCGAGCGGCGCGCCTTGCTGGTAATGCCGTTCGAGCGCGTCGGCATAGCTGGCGCGCTCGTCGCCGAACAGGCTGCGGAACGGTTCCAGCCAATGGCTGTTGGCGATCAACCGATCCCAGTAGTAATGCCCGACTTCATGCCGAAAATGCCCGAGCAGCGTGCGATAAGGTTCGTGCATCTGCACCCGGATCTGCTCGCGATGAGCGTCGTCGGCTTCTTTGATATCGAGGGTGATCAGACCGTTGGCGTGACCGGTGGTGGGCGGCTTGCCTTCGAGGTCGACACCGATGAAATCGAAAGCCAGGCCCGCCTCTTCATCCACTGTTTTGGGAATCACCTGCAAACCCAGGCTGACCAACTGTGCGACCAGACGCCGCTTGGCCGTTTCGACCTTGCGCCAGCGTTCGTGGTTTTCGGCAATCGACAGGTCGGGGATGGTGTGGTTCAGGCTGCAGGCGATGCATAGCGCATCGTGGTCATTGGCGGGCAACAACCAATTGCACGCGGCCGGGGAATCGAGGTTGGCGCAGCGGCGCAAGACACCGGTTTCGGGATCGGCGTCGAGCAACCAGGTATCAGCCTGCAAGCCGGGCTGAAGCGACGACAGGCGACTCTGCTCCGGCTGATAACCCAACGCCGCCGAACACGCCAGGCACTGGCTGTTGCGAAAAAACAGCGACTGCCCACAGCGGCACTGCCAGACCTTGCTGTTACGCGAGCTTTCGCCGATGAAGGGCGCAGCGATGCGTGAACTGAGCTGTTCGAAGAAGCGGTACATGGCGATCTCTCCCTGGGGCTTGCCAAGACTAGATCATTGCCGTGCGAAGATCGTTCCGCAGTTGTGGCGAGGGAGCTTGCTCCCGCTCGCCTGCGCAGCAGGCGCCAAGACTCAAGGGACCGCTTCGCGCTCCAGCGGGAGCAAGCTCCCTCGCCACAGATCCCGGGTTAGATCAAGATGTTGTATTCCTTCAGACGAGCAACAAACGCCTCTTCATCCAGAACCTTCAACCCCAGCTCATTGGCCTTTGCCAACTTGGAACCTGCGCCCGGCCCGGCGACCACACAATGAGTCTTGGCCGACACCGAGCCCGCCACCTTGGCACCGAGGCTTTCGAGTTTGTCCTTGGCGATGTCGCGGCTCATCAGCTCCAGCGAGCCGGTCAGCACCCAGGTCTGCCCGGCCAGCGGCAGGCCTTCAACGACTTTCTTCTCGCTCTGCCAGTGCATACCAAAATCGCGCAGCTGTTTCTCGGCGGCTTCAGCAATTTGACGATGTTGCGCAACCGCAAAGAACTCCCGAACCGAAGTGGCCTGTTTTTCCGGCAGCGCCTGGCGCATATCCAGCCAGTCGGCGCTGAAAACCCCTTCAAGCGAACCAAACTTGTCCGCCAGTTTCTGCGCCCCACCCGGCCCCACCGAAGGAATGTGCAACTTGTCGAGGAAACCACCCAACGTGGTGCTGGCAGCAAACTCGGCACCCAACTCGCCCTGATCCTGAATCTGCAGGCCGTGCTTGAGCAGGTCCTTGATTACCTGCTGGTTATGCGCATCTTCGAAGAAGCTGTGAATCTCGTGAGCCACTTCCAGGCCGACGTCCGGCAAGTACGTGAGCACTTGCGGCAACGCCTGCTGAACCCGCTCCAGCGAGCCGAGAGAACGCGCCAGCACCTTGGCCGTCTCTTCGCCAACATCGGGAATCCCGAGGGCGTAGATGAAGCGTGCCAGACTCGGCTTCTTGCTGTCTTCAATGGCGCTGAGCAGGTTCTTGCTCGACAGTTCGGCAAAGCCTTCCAGATCGACGATTTGCTCGAACGTCAGGGCGTACAGATCGGCCGGCGAATTGACCAGACCTTCATCCACCAATTGCTCGACGCTCTTCTCACCCAGGCCTTCAATGTCCATGGCGCGGCGGGAGACGAAGTGAATGATTGCCTGCTTGAGTTGCGCACCGCAGGCCAGACGGCCAACGCAGCGATACACCGCGCCTTCGCTGACGGTCTCGCGACCTTTGCTGCGCTTGACCAGTTGCGTGCGCTCGACATGCGAGCCGCAAACCGGGCACTTCTCGGGAATCTGCACTGGCCGTGCATTGTCCGGACGACGCTCGATGACCACTTGCACCACCTGCGGAATCACATCGCCAGCGCGGCGAATGATCACGGTGTCGCCGATCATCAGGCCCAGACGCGCCACTTCGTCCATGTTGTGCAACGTCGCGTTGGCCACGGTCACGCCAGCCACTTTGACTGGTTTCAAGCGCGCCACGGGTGTTACCGCACCGGTACGGCCGACCTGGAATTCCACGTCGAGCAATTCAGTGAGTTCTTCCATGGCAGGGAATTTGTGCGCGATCGCCCAGCGCGGTTCACGGGCACGGAAGCCCAGCTCACGCTGAGAGGCAATGCTGTTGACCTTGAACACCACGCCGTCGATTTCGTAGGGCAGCGAATTGCGGCGCTCACCGATGTCGCGGTAGTAATCCAGGCATTCATCAATGCCGTGAGCCAGTTTCAACTCATGACTGATCGGCATGCCCCAGGCTTTGAGTTGCTGCAGATTGCCAATATGCGTGTCAGCAATATCGGCCGAAATCTGACCGATGCCATAGCAGCAGAACTCCAGCGGACGGTTGGCCGTGATCTTCGAATCGAGCTGACGCAAACTGCCCGCCGCCGCGTTGCGCGGATTGGCAAAGGTCTTGCCGCCAACTTCCAGCTGCGTGGCGTTGAGACGTTCAAAACCGGCCTTGGACATGAACACTTCGCCGCGCACTTCCAGGGTCGCCGGCCAGCCAGTACCGTGCAGCTTGAGCGGAATGTTGCGCACGGTACGGACGTTGACGCTGATGTCTTCGCCGGTGGTGCCATCGCCGCGAGTCGCGCCGCGCACCAGCACGCCGTCCTGATACAGCAAGCTGACCGCCAGGCCATCGAGCTTGGGTTCACAGCTGTATTCCACCGCCGCGCCGCCACCGAACAAATCGCCGGCCGGCAGGTCGAGACCTTCAGTCACCCGACGATCGAACTCGCGCATGTCGGTTTCTTCGAAGGCGTTGCCGAGGCTGAGCATCGGCACTTCGTGACGCACCTGTGTGAACGCCGACAGCGCCGCACTGCCGACACGCTGGGTCGGCGAGTCGCTGGTGATCAATGCGGGATGGGCTGCTTCGAGGGCCTTGAGCTCGTTGAACAACCGATCGTATTCGGCGTCCGGAATGCTCGGCTCGTCCAGCACGTGGTAGCGATAGTTGTGCTGATCCAGCTCAGCGCGCAGCTCTAGAATGCGGTTTTTGGCGGCGGTCATGGGTGTTCTCTCATAAAGCAAAAGAGCAGCCGAGGCTGCTCAATCTATTTTGCTGATCGTCCCGCGCGCGGTGCGGGAACAACCTTTTGAATCAACGCTTCTGGGTCAGGGCGCGACGTTCGAACTCAACGATGCGCTGACGGTAATGCTCAATCGTCTGGGCAGTCAGCACGCTGCGCTGATCGTCTTTCAGTTCGCCGTTCAGCTCCTGGGACAGTTTGCGCGCCGCAGCCACCATCACATCGAAGGCTTGCTTCGGATGACGCGGACCTGGCAGACCGAGGAAGAAGCTCACTGCCGGTGTGCTGAAGTGGTCGATGTCGTCCAGATCGAAAACGCCCGGCTTGACCGCATTGGCCATCGAGAACAGGACTTCGCCATTGCCAGCCATGCTTTCGTGGCGGTGGAAGATGTCCATCTCGCCGAAACGCAGACCACTTTCCAGAATATTCTGCAACAGCGCCGGGCCTTTGAAGCCGGCGGCGTCGCGGCAGATCACGCTGATCACCAATACTTCTTCGGCTTGCGGTTGTTCCCTGTCGCTGGTCGAACTCGAAGCCTTGGTGTCATCCGGGAAATCGTCGTCACGGCTGCTGAAGCTCGGGCCGCCGTCCAGATCCAGACTGAGGTTCATGTCGCCTTGCGAAGGCTCGCCATGACCACGCTTGCCGCGCTTGGAACCCGACTCACGCGGCTCACGGGCAGGCATGCTCACCGACGGCAGGTCGTGCTCGTCCAGTTGCGGTTCTTTATGCGTATCCAGTACGCGGGGCGGGCCCAACAGCTCGGCGCTGGTGTCCTCGTCCGGCAAGTTGGACAAACTTCGGTCGAGACGGAATTTCAGTTTCCCCTTGCCGCCGCGCATGCGACGCCAGCCATCGAAAAGAATACCGGCAATGACAATAATGCCGATGACGATCAGCCACTCGCGCAGACCGATTTCCATGTAATCCCGTGCCTCTATAAAAAATGCTGAAAAATAAGAGGTTTACAACTCGTAAACCGCTTTAAAACGTGGCGCCAACTCTATGTTCTGACAGGCGTTTTGCCCACGTATACGAAAAATTGACATTAAACTAGCACGACCAAAGGCAACTTTACACCGTCTGTCACTATGGCTTGCGCGAATATGTCGATTGGCCAGCAAGTCAGGGAAGGTAAATAAGTCCTACAACTCAATAATACCTCTCCTACAAGCGCCGACTCAGGCATCCACCATCGCCATCGCCTCCTCGACATCCACTGCCACCAGACGCGAGCATCCCGGTTCGTGCATCGTCACCCCCATCAGTTGCTCGGCCATTTCCATGGCGATCTTGTTGTGGGTGATATAGATGAACTGCACCGTCTGCGACATCTCTTTGACCAGCCGTGCGTAGCGTCCAACGTTAGCGTCATCCAATGGCGCGTCAACTTCATCGAGCATGCAGAACGGCGCCGGATTCAACTTGAAGATGGCAAAAACCAGAGCCAATGCGGTCAGGGCTTTTTCGCCACCGGAGAGCAAATGGATGGTGCTGTTCTTCTTTCCTGGCGGCTGCGCCATGATCGTTACCCCTGTATCGAGTAGATCTTCGCCCGTCAGTTCCAAATAGGCGCGGCCTCCACCGAAAACTTTTGGGAAAAGGGCCTGTAAACCGCCATTGATCTGATCAAAGGTATCTTTGAAGCGGTTCCGGGTTTCCTTGTCGATCTTGCGAATCACGTTTTCGAGCGTATCGAGCGCCTCGACCAAATCGTCATTCTGCGCATCCAGATAACGTTTACGCTCGGATTGTTGCTGGTATTCGTCGATGGCCGCCAGGTTGATCGCACCGAGGCGCTGAATCCGCGCGGCAATGCGTTCGAGTTCTTCTTCGGCGTCTTTCTCGTTGGCCTCGGCCACCAGCGTGGCGAGCACGCCGTGGAGATCGTAGCCGTCTTCCAGCAACTGATCTTCGAGCGCCTTGCGGCGCACGGTCAGGGCTTGCCATTCCATGCGCTGGGTTTCCATCTGGCCGCGAATCAATTGCGATTGCTGCTCCGCCTGACTGCGACGTTTTTCTGCGTCGCGCAATTCGCGATCAGCGTCTTCCAGAGCGATCTGTGCAGTCTTGAGTTCTTCGTCGACGGTCATGCGCTTGTCGAGCAACTCTTCGAGTTTGAGGCGCAACTCTTCCAGCGGCGCCTCGCCCTCCTCCAGGTTGAGACTCAGCTGTTCGCGCTTCTCGGTCAGGCGCTCGGACTGCATTTCCAGACGTTCCAGCGCCTGACGCGTGGAGTCGTGTTGCGCCTTGAGCGAGCCCAGACGCACCGCCAATTGATGCGCGTGATCCTTGTGTTGCCGGGCTTCCTGCCGCACCCGATCCAGTCGCTCGCGCAAGCTGTCGCGCTGGGCCAGCAGCAACTCGCGCTGCTCGGTGTCCAGCGCCATGCTGTCGAGGGCTTCCTGCAATTGCAGGCGCGCTTCGCCGATATTTTCGTGTTCCAGCGCCCGCTGCTCAGCCAACTCGGTGAGTTCTTCGTCCAGTCGTGTACGACGCAAGGTCAGTTGTTCGGCCTTGGCTTTACCGGCGGACAACTGGGCTTTCAATTCGCCTTGCTGACGCGCTTCGTCTTGCAGCAGACGGCGCAGATGTTCGCGACCGTTTTCCTGCTGACGCTGTTGCGCCCTGAGATTCTGAAGTTGGGTTTCCAGGGTTTCGACCGTGGCTTCGCGCTCTTCGCGCTCAAGGCCCAGACGCTGGATTTCCTGACCACGGGCGAGCACACCGCTTTCCGCTTCGCTGGCCCGACGCACGCGCAAAAAGTGCCGACCGACCCAGTAACCGTCGCGGCTGATCAGGCTCTGGCCGGCGGTCAATTGATTGCGCAGGGCCAACGCCTGTTCGAGGCTGTCGACCGGTTTAACCTGCCCTAACCATGGCGCCAGATCGATCTGCGCTTCAACTTTATCGAGCAAGCTGCCGGGCACGCGCACGCCATCAGTGGCCGGGCTGAGCAAGCGCAAATCGCCCTGGGTAAAGCCGGCCAGATCGAAATCGCCGAAGTCATCCACCAGTACCGCTTGCAGGTCGGCACCGAGCACGGTTTCCACCGCCAGCTCCCAACCAGCTTCAACTTTCAGGCCTTCGGCCAGACGCGGACGGTCCGCCAAATGTTGTTCGCGCAGCCATTCAGCGGTGCCGGTGCCGGGATCGAGTGCGGCTTGCTGCAAGGCTTCAAGGGAAGCGAGGCGACCGTTCAGACGCTGCAAATCGCCCTGAGCCTGCTGCTGATTTTGCAGTGCCAGTTGCAATTCCTGACGCAGTTGCTCGAGGCGTTCGACCTGGGCTTCTTCGCTGGCCTGCAAATCTTCCAGCGTCGCTTCACTCGCGGCCAATTGCTCGCTGAGCTCCATGATCGCCGCGTCTTCCGGGTCTGCCGAGAGCAACGCGCGCTCTTCGCCCAGACGCTTCTGACGATCGGCCAGTCGCTCCATACTGGTTTCCAGCTGCTGGATCCGCGACTGCTGAACTTCGGATTGGCGACGCGGTTCGGCGGCCGTCAGGTTGAAGGTGTCCCACTGCTCTTGCCAGGCGTGCATGGTGGTTTCGGATTCTTCCAGCGCGGCGGCCGCTTCTTCGGCGGCGGCGCTGGTGACTTCCTGTTCGGGGGTGAGCATGTCCAGCTCTTCGCCCAGGGTCAGCAGCAAGGTGCGGTCGTGGCCCAAGTGAGACTCGGTTTCCAGACGCGCGCGCTCGGCTTCTTTCAGGTCGTCCTGCAATTGGCGCAAACGCTGCTGACCGTGCTGAATACTCTGCTCGACCCGGGCGATGTCGCCGCCGACCGAATAGAAGCGCCCCTGCACCAGATTGAAGCGTTCGGACAGGTCGTGGTGCCCGTCACGCAAGCGTTCAATCGCCGCATCGGCATTGCGCTGCTCGGCGACCAACGCTTCGAAGGTGACTTCCTGATTGCCGATGACTGCTTCACGCTGACCGACCTGTTCATTCAACGCCTGCCAGCGCAGGGCCGACAGTTGGGCCTTGAGCTGCCGCTCCTCGCCCTTGTATTCCTGATACTTCTTGGCGGCCTCGGCCTGGCGGTACAAGCGTTCAAGCTGACGCTCGAGCTCTTCGCGCAGGTCGGTCAGGCGGGCCAGGTTTTCGTGGGTGCGGCGGATGCGGTTTTCAGTCTCGCGCCGGCGCTCCTTGTACTTGGAGATGCCTGCCGCTTCTTCAATGAAGTTGCGCAGGTCTTCGGGCTTCGACTCGATCAGCTTGGAGATCATCCCCTGCTCAATAATCGAGTAGCTGCGCGGGCCCAGGCCTGTCCCCAGAAAGATGTCGGTGATATCGCGACGGCGGCACTTGGTGCCGTTGAGGTAGTAAGTGGTCTGGCTGTCGCGGGTCACTTTGCGGCGAATGGAAATTTCCGCGTAGGCCGCGTATTCGCCGAGCAGGGTGCCGTCGGAGTTATCGAACACCAGCTCGATGCTGGCCTGGCTCACCGGTTTACGGCTGGTCGAGCCGTTGAAGATGACGTCGGTCATCGACTCGCCGCGCAGGTTCTTGGCCGAACTCTCGCCCATCACCCAGCGCACGGCGTCGATGATGTTCGACTTGCCGCAACCATTGGGCCCGACCACCGCCGCCATGTTACTGGGGAAGTTCACCGTGGTCGGGTCGACGAAGGATTTGAACCCCGCCAGCTTGATGCACTTTAGCCGCACGCTTAAGCGTCCGTCAGGGCAGAAACCACCAGATCACTGCTGCGCTGGGCATACGCCGTCAGCACAATGCGGATCTGCGGAAAATCTCGGGCCAGCACGGCGGCGAGCAAGCGTTCGAACAGTTCGAGGAACTCGCTCATCGAGGCCTTGCGCTGTTCCAGGGCGAGGAAATACGCGCGGCTCATGGCCGGCTGCAGATTCTCGACGGTTTCCTGCAAGTACGGGTTGTTGGCGAACGGATACGCGGCGCGCATCACACTGAAGCTGTCGTCGACAAAGGTGCGAATGTCCTGGCGCTCGTAGCTGGCGGTCAGACGCTGCTGGATTTGCACGAATGGCGCCATGTCGGCCTGGACTTTCCAGCCGCTGGCCACTGCATTACCCAGCAGGATGTAAAGCTCGCTCATCAGCGTGCACAGGCTCTGGACCTTGTGAACCGTGAGCTCGGTCACGTGGGCGCCACGTCGCGGCAGGATCGCGATCAGGTGGCGGCGCTCGAGGATCAGCAAGGCTTCACGGACCGAACCGCGGCTGACATTGAGGGCCTGCGTGACCTTCTGTTCCTGGATGCGCTCCCCGGGCTTCATTTCGCCACGAATGATGCGTTCGGCGAGGTGGTGAGCAATTTGCTCGGCGAGGCTGTCCGGCGCCTTGAACGTCATGGTTGTCCTTCAAACTCTTCGATCTGCACAAGCGGCGCAGTGTAGCGCACATGAAGGGTCATGGCGGAGTGCCCACTCGGCGGTTTTTGGCACGAATCCAGCAAAAAGCAGGCTATCCCGTGAGGGTCAATAATAAAGGAACGAGTCGTTGATCGACAAAATGCCATTTCCTGACCTTTAAGTCAGAAAATCATTGACCGCAAAGTCAGACCTGATAAATTCGGTTCAAGTCGGTTAACAACAATAATGAGTCTGCGAGGCCTTCCGTGATCCAGTTTTTACTTAACCAGGAACTCCGTAGCGAGCACGCCCTGGACCCAAACCTGACCGTGCTCAATTATCTGCGCGACCATGTGGGCAAACCCGGCACCAAAGAAGGCTGCGCCAGCGGTGACTGCGGCGCCTGCACCGTGGTGGTTGGCGAGCTGCAAACGGATGACGATGGCCGCGAACACATTCGCTATCGCAGCCTCAACTCGTGCCTGACGTTCGTTTCGTCATTGCACGGCAAACAATTGATCAGCGTTGAAGACCTCAAGCACCAAGGCGAACTGCACAGCGTGCAGAAAGCCATGGTCGAGTGCCACGGGTCGCAATGCGGCTTCTGCACGCCGGGCTTCGTCATGTCGCTGTTCGCGCTGCAAAAAAACAGTGATCAACCGGATGCTCATAAAGCTCACGAAGCACTGGCCGGCAACCTCTGCCGCTGCACCGGTTATCGGCCGATTCTGGCTGCCGCCGAACAATCCTGCTGCGGCAAGCAAACGGACCAGTTCGACGCCCGTGAAGCTGACACCATCGCTCGCCTGAAGGCCATTGCCCCTACCGATATCGGCGAACTCAACAGTGGCGACAAGCGCTGCCTGGTGCCGCTGACCGTCGCCGATCTGGCTGACCTCTATGACGCTTATCCACAGGCTCGCCTGCTGGCCGGCGGCACGGATCTGGCGCTGGAAGTCACGCAGTTCCACCGCACCCTGCCGGTGATGATCTACGTCGGCAACGTCGCCGAGATGAAGCGCATCGAGCGCTTCGACGATCGCCTGGAAATCGGCGCTGCCACCGCCCTCTCCGATTGCTACGAGGCCTTGAAAACCGAGTACCCGGACTTCGGCGAATTGCTGCAACGCTTTGCTTCCCTGCAGATCCGCAACCAGGGCACCCTCGGCGGCAACATCGGCAACGCCTCACCGATCGGTGACTCCCCGCCCCTGCTGATTGCACTCGGAGCGCAGATCGTTTTGTGCAAAGGCGAAGTTCGCCGCACGATGGCGCTGGAAGATTACTTCATCGATTACCGGGTCACCGCGCGTCAGGAAAGCGAGTTCATCGAAAAGATCATCGTGCCGCGTGCCAGCGCCGAACAACTGTTCCGCGCCTACAAAGTCTCCAAGCGACTGGACGATGACATTTCCGCTGTCTGCGCCGCGTTCAACCTGCGCATCGACAACGGCGTGATCGCCGACGCCCGCGTCGCCTTCGGCGGCATGGCCGCAATCCCGAAACGTGCAAAAAACTGTGAAGCCGTTCTGCTCGGCGCCACCTGGAACAACGACACCGTCGAACGCGCCTGCGCTGCACTGGCCGAAGATTTCACGCCACTCTCGGACTTCCGCGCCAGCAAGGAATACCGCCTGCTCAGCGCGCAGAACCTGCTGCGTAAATACTTCATCGAACTGCAAACACCGCACATCGAGACTCGGGTGACCGCTTATGTCTAACCATCACGCCGTAGAGAAGACCCAGGCCGAACTGGCTGAACTGTTCGCCAAGGACCTGACCACCGGTGTCGGCCGCAGCGTCAAGCACGACAGCGCCGCCAAGCACGTGTCCGGTGAAGCGCAGTACATCGACGACCGGCTGGAATTTCCGAACCAGTTGCATGTTTACGCACGCCTGTCGGACCGCGCCCACGCGAAAATCATCAGCATCGACACCCAGCCTTGTTACGCCTTCGACGGCGTGCGCATCGCTATCACCCACAAAGACGTGCCGGGCCTGAAAGACATCGGTCCACTGATGCCGGGCGATCCGTTACTGGCCATCGATGACGTCCAGTTCGTCGGTCAAGTGGTGCTCGCCGTTGCGGCGAAGGACCTGGAAACCGCCCGCAAAGCCGCGATGGCCGCGATCATCGAATACGAAGATCTGGAGCCGGTGCTGGATGTGGTCGAAGCGCTGCGCAAACGCCACTTTGTGCTCGACAGTCACACGCATCAGCGCGGCGATTCGGCCGGCGCCCTGGCAACCGCCGAGCATCGTATCCAGGGCACGCTGCACATCGGCGGCCAGGAACACTTCTATCTGGAAACCCAGATCTCTTCGGTGATGCCGACTGAAGATGGCGGGATGATCGTCTACTGCTCGACGCAGAACCCCACCGAAGTGCAGAAGCTCGTCGCCGAAGTGCTCGATGTGTCGATGAACAAAATCGTCGTCGACATGCGCCGCATGGGCGGTGGTTTCGGCGGCAAGGAAACCCAGGCTGCCAGTCCGGCGTGCCTGTGCGCAGTGATCGCGCACCTCACCGGCCAGCCGACCAAGATGCGCCTGCCTCGGGTCGAAGACATGCTGATGACCGGCAAACGTCACCCGTTCTACGTCGAATACGACGTGGGCTTTGACAGCACCGGTCGGCTGCACGGTATTGCCCTGGAACTGGCCGGCAACTGCGGTTGCTCGCCGGACCTCTCGGCGTCGATTGTCGACCGCGCGATGTTCCACGCCGACAACTCGTACTACCTGGGCGACGCGACCATCAACGGTCACCGCTGCAAAACCAACACCGCGTCGAACACCGCTTACCGTGGTTTCGGCGGCCCGCAAGGCATGGTCGCCATCGAAGAAGTGATGGACGCCATCGCCCGCCATCTGGCCCTCGATCCGCTGGCGGTGCGCAAGGCCAACTACTACGGTAAGACCGAGCGCAACGTCACCCATTACTACCAGACCGTCGAGCACAATATGCTCGAGGAAATGACCGCCGAACTGGAAGAAAGCAGCCAGTACGCCGAGCGCCGCGAAGCGATTCGTCGCTACAACGCCAACAGCCCGATCCTGAAAAAAGGCCTGGCGCTGACCCCGGTGAAATTCGGTATTTCCTTCACCGCCAGCTTCCTCAACCAGGCCGGTGCGCTGATCCACATTTACACCGACGGCAGCATCCACCTGAACCATGGCGGCACCGAAATGGGCCAGGGCCTGAACACCAAAGTCGCGCAGGTCGTGGCCGAAGTATTCCAGGTGGAAATGGACCGCGTGCAGATCACCGCGACCAATACCGACAAGGTGCCGAACACTTCGCCGACCGCCGCTTCCAGCGGTGCCGACCTGAACGGTAAAGCTGCACAGAACGCAGCAGAAATCATCAAGAAGCGCCTGGTTGAATTTGCCGCGCGGCAGTACAAGGTCAGCGAAGAGGACGTGGAATTCCACAACGGTCATGTACGCGTTCGCGATCACATCCTGACCTTCGAAGCGCTGATCCAGCAGGCGTATTTCGCTCAGGTGTCGCTGTCGAGCACCGGGTTCTACAAGACCCCGAAAATCTTCTACGACCGTAGCCAGGCGCGCGGTCGGCCGTTCTATTACTACGCCTTCGGCGCAGCGTGCTGCGAGGTGATCATCGACACCCTCACCGGCGAGTACAAAATGCTGCGCACCGACATCCTCCACGACGTCGGCGACTCGCTGAACCCGGCGATCGACATCGGTCAGGTCGAGGGTGGTTTCATCCAGGGCATGGGCTGGCTGACCATGGAAGAACTGGTGTGGAACAACAAGGGCAAACTGATGACCAACGGCCCGGCCAGCTACAAGATCCCGGCGGTGGCGGACATGCCGCTGGACCTGCGGGTGAAGCTGGTGGAAAACCGCAAGAACCCGGAAGACACGGTGTTCCATTCCAAGGCTGTGGGTGAGCCGCCGTTCATGCTCGGCATCGCCTCGTGGTGTGCGATCAAGGACGCCGTGGCGAGCCTGGGCGACTACAAGCATCAACCGAAAATCGACGCACCGGCGACCCCGGAGCGGGTGTTGTGGGGCTGTGAGCAGATGCGGCAGTTGAAGGCGGTGAAAGCTGCCGAAACTGAGCCGGAGCTGGCTTCGCTTTAAGACCGAGGCGCGGCCATCGCGAGCAGGGCTCACTCCTACAGGGGAATGCATTCCAAATGTAGGAGTGAGCCCTGCTCGCGAATAGGCCCGAACAGACAACAAAGATGTCGAGGTGAAACATGTACAACTGGATCGACGCCCTCGCCGACCTGCAATCCCGGGGTGAGCCCTGCGTGTTGGTGACCATCATCGAAGAGCTCGGCTCAACGCCGCGCAATGCCGGTTCGAAGATGGTCATCAGCGCCACCCAGACCTTCGACACCATCGGTGGCGGGCATCTGGAATACAAGGCCATGCAGATCGGCCGCGAGATGCTGGCCAGCGGCAAGCAGGACACCCATCTGGAGCGCTTCAGCCTAGGCGCCAGCCTCGGCCAGTGCTGCGGCGGCGTGACTGTGTTGCTGTTCGAACCGATGGGCCAGGTCCAGGCGCAGATCGCCGTGTTCGGTGCCGGCCACGTCGGTCGGGCGCTGGTGCCGCTGCTCGCCAGCCTGCCCTGCCGGGTGCGCTGGATCGACTCGCGGGAGGCCGAATTCCCGGAACAAATCCCCCACGGTGTGCGCAAAATCGTCACCGAAGAACCAGTGGACGAAGTCGACGACCTGCCTGCCGGCAGCTACTGCATCGTCATGACCCACAATCACCAGCTCGACCTCGAACTCACCGCCGCGATCCTCAAGCGCAACGACTTCGCCTACTTCGGCCTGATCGGTTCGAAGACCAAACGGGTGAAGTTCGAACACCGCTTGCGTGACCGTGGTTTCGACAGCGCCGTGCTGCAACGCATGCGCTGCCCGATGGGCATCGGCGAAGTCAAAGGCAAGTTGCCTGTGGAAATCGCCATCTCCATCGCCGGCGAAATCATCGCCACCTATAACGCCAATTTCGGCCAGCAAACTGCCAGCGCCGGATCATCGATTGCCAAATTGCTGCCCGCGTCACGCCGCAGCCAAGCTTCCAATTGAGAACTCACATGCCTCTGACACGCAAAGCCTACCGCGCCGCCATTCTGCACAGCATCGCCGACCCCGCCGAAGTGGGCATCGAAGCGTCTTATGAGTATTTCGAAGACGGCCTGCTGGTGGTTGATAACGGCCAGATCAGCGCCCTTGGTCACGCCAGCGACTTGCTGCCGACCCTGCCGGCCGACATCGAGATCACCCATTATCAGGACGCGCTGATCACCCCAGGCTTCATCGATACCCACATTCACTTGCCGCAAACCGGCATGGTCGGCGCCTACGGCGAGCAGTTGCTGGACTGGCTCAACACCTACACTTTCCCGTGCGAAAGCCAGTTTGCCGACAAGGCTCACGCTGACGAAGTCGCGGGCATTTTCATCAAGGAACTGCTGCGCAACGGCACCACCACCGCGTTGGTCTTCGGCAGCGTGCACCCGCAGTCGGTGAACTCGTTCTTCGAGGCCGCCGAACAGCTGGACCTGCGGATGATCGCCGGCAAGGTGATGATGGACCGCAACGCGCCGGACTACCTGACCGACACCGCCGAATCCAGCTACGTGGAAAGCAAGGCGCTGATCGAACGCTGGCACGGCAAGGGCCGTTTGCACTACGCGGTCACCCCGCGCTTTGCACCGACCAGCACCCCTGAACAGCTGACTCTCGCCGGCCAGTTGCTCAGCGAATTCCCTGACGTGTACATGCAGACCCACATCAGCGAAAACCTCAAGGAAGTCGAGTGGGTCAAGGAGCTGTTCCCGGAGCGCAAGGGTTACCTGGACGTCTACGACCACTACAAACTGCTCGGCGAGCGCTCGGTGTTCGCCCATGGCGTGCACCTGTGCGACGACGAGTGCGCGCGGCTGGCGGAAACCGGCTCGGCGATCGCCTTCTGCCCGACGTCGAACTTCTTCCTTGGCAGCGGCCTGTTCAACCTGCCGATGGCCGAGAAGCACAAGTTGAATGTCGGCCTCGGTACGGACGTTGGCGGCGGCACCAGTTTCTCACTGCTGCAAACGCTGAACGAAGCGTACAAGGTCATGCAGATGCAAGGCGCACGGTTGAGCCCGTTCAAATCGCTGTACCTGGCCACCCTCGGCGGCGCGCGTGCGCTGCGGCTGGAAGACAAGATCGGCACCCTGCAACCCGGCACTGATGCGGACTTCCTTGTGCTGGACTACAACGCCACGCCGCTGCTGAGCTATCGCTTGAAGCAGGCCAATAACATTGCCGAGACGTTGTTTGTATTGATGACGCTGGGGGATGACCGGACGGTGTTGCAGACGTATGCGGCGGGGAATCAGGTGCATCAGCGCTAGGTTTTTCGGGCATAAAAAAATCCCCCATCGTTTTACAGCCTGGGGGATTTTTTGTGTTGTTGAGGTCGCCTTCGCAAGCAAGCCTCGGTGTGTCAGAGTTTCGCAGCAGGCCGCCCTGGCTTCTTGGTCTGCAACAAATGCGAGAACACCGCGTGCAAATCATCCGACGCGCTTTCTTCGTCGAGGTTGAGTTTGCTGTCGATGTGATCCATGTGATGCATCATCAGATCCACTGCCAACTCGGCATTGCGCGCTTCGATGGCGTCGATCAGCTGGGTGTGCTCGTCGTAGGAACAGTGGGAGCGATTGCCGCTTTCATACTGGGCAATGATCAACGAAGTCTGGGACACCAGGCTGCGCTGGAAGCTGATCAGTGGCGCGTTTTTCGCCGCTTCGGCCAACTTCAAGTGGAACTCGCCCGACAGACGAATACCGGCGCCGCGATCACCACGGGAGAAGCTGTCGCGCTCGTCGTTGACCATCTGGCGCAACTCGGCAATTTGCTCGGCAGTGGCATGCTGCACCGCCAACTCAGTAATCGCTCGCTCCACCAGACGCCGGGCCATGAACACCTGGCGAGCCTCTTCGACACTCGGGCTGGCGACGACAGCGCCACGGTTCGGACGCAGCAGCACGACGCCTTCATGGGCCAGGCGCGACAGCGCGCGGCGAATGATGGTGCGACTGACCCCGAAAATTTCCCCCAGCGCTTCTTCGCTCAACTTGGTACCGGGCGCCAGACGCTGTTCGAGGATGGCCTCGAAGATATGCGCATAGACAATATCGTCCTGGGTACCGCTGCGGCCGGCTTTGCCTGCTCGCGGTTGTTTCTTTAGGGGTTGCAACTGTTCGTTCATGGGCACTCGAGTCGGAAGAACTGCGGCGAATTGACCGTGACTGTAATACGGCACAGAGGGTCGCTGGCAAGTATCGCGTAAAAAACACTGCGATTGTACACAATGGAGGGTGGCAACACGACTGTACGGCTGTTTGTCACTTCCGCTGTATTGCAACGATTCCTTACGTTTGAGTTTAGGCTTGATCACAGAATCCGCCTTTTGCGCACAATCCCCTGTAGGAGTGAGCCTGCTCGCGATAGCGGTGGATCAGTCGACAACATTGTTGCCTGACACTCCGCTATCGCGAGCAGGCTCACTCCTACAGGTTTTGCGCTATTGCAGACATCTTCATCTGTATAAGGAACACCGCTGTCATGAACGACATCACGCACACGCAGCTCCGCCCTTTTGCCGATACGTCGCCTTCTGCGATCGTTGCCGGCTTCATCGCGATGATGACCGGTTACACCAGCTCGCTGGTCCTGATGTTCCAGGCCGGGCAAGCGGCGGGGCTGACCAGCGGGCAGATTTCCTCGTGGATCTGGGCGATCTCGATTGGCATGGCGGTGTGCTCGATTGGCCTGTCTCTGCGTTATCGCACGCCAATCACCATCGCCTGGTCGACCCCCGGCGCGGCGTTGCTGATTACCAGTCTGGGCGGCGTGACCTACGGCGAAGCCATTGGCGCCTACATTACCTGCGCGGTGCTGGTGACGATTTGTGGTTTGACCGGCAGCTTCGAGCGGCTGGTGAAAAAGATTCCGGCGTCATTGGCGGCGGCTTTGCTGGCGGGGATTCTGTTCAAGATCGGCAGCGAAATCTTCGTCGCCGCGCAGCATCGCACCGCGCTGGTATTGGGCATGTTCTTCACTTATCTGGTGGTCAAACGCCTGTCGCCGCGTTATGCCGTATTGGCCGCGCTGTTGATCGGCACGGCGCTCTCAGGGTTCATGGGCCTGCTGGACTTCAGCGGTTTCCATCTGGAAGTGGCGACGCCGGTCTGGACTACGCCGCACTTCTCCTTGGCGGCGACCATCAGCATTGGCATTCCGCTGTTCGTGGTGGCCATGACCTCGCAGAACATGCCCGGCATTGCCGTGCTGCGCGCCGACGGTTACACCGTGCCGGCCTCGCCGCTGATCACCACCACCGGCATCGCTTCGTTGCTGCTGGCGCCGTTCGGTTCCCACGGGATCAACCTGGCAGCCATCAGCGCGGCGATTTGCACCGGGCCGCATGCCCATGAAGATCGCAACAAGCGCTACACAGCGGCCGTCTGGTGCGGGATTTTCTACGGGATCGCCGGGGTGTTCGGCGCGACGCTGGCGGCGCTGTTTGCCGCGCTGCCTAAAGAATTGGTGCTGTCGATTGCGGCGCTGGCGTTGTTCGGCTCGATCATCAATGGCTTGAGCATCGCCATGAGCGAAGTGAAGGAACGTGAGGCAGCACTGATTACCTTTATGGTCACGGCGTCGGGGCTGACGCTGTTTTCCATCGGTTCGGCGTTCTGGGGGATTGTGGCGGGGGTGTTGACGCTGGTGATTCTGAATTGGCGCAAAAGCTAAAAGCTCGCAGCCTCGTTTCACTCGACAGCTGCTACATGGATTGCATTGCCCTGTAGCAGCTGTCGAGTGAAACGAGGCTGCGATCCTTTGATCGTCACAAAAAAAACGGCGACCCTTGGGTCGCCGTTTTTTACAACATCAAGCTACCGGATTGATCGGCTTTTCCGGGTACCAGACGTCGATCAGCGGGCTGACGGTTGCTTCAGTCAGTTCGCTGCGGCCTTTGAGCCAGGCTTCAACAGCGGCACGCTGCTCTTCGGACACCGAGCCACGCTTCTGCAGGCAAACCAGACCGAAGTCGTCGCCGCCAACATAGCCCAGACCGTTGGCTTCCATGGCTTCTTTCAGGAACGCGTCGAGGAAAGCATCAATGGCTTCATCAGCCAAATCTTCTTTGAAATCCAGGTTCAGTTCGAAACCCAGCTCTTGAAATTCATCGACGCACAGTTTTTTGCGCAGACGCTGGGAACGGTTAGTCGCCATTGGAACAATCCTCATAAGTAATAACGGGCGGCACTTTAGCAGTTTAAGGCGCCGATTGCCCGTTTCTCTGGGCTGCAAGCCTTACCGTCGGTAAAAAATAGCGGATTAGAAGGCCAGGGCACGGCACAAGTCACTACACCTTGGGGCATAATGCCGACACTTTCATGACCACTGAGGGAATTTATCTTCATGCCCTCGTTTTTTTCCCCCTCGGCTGTAGGGTTTTATTTCACATGATCAAATCTTTGCGTCCATTGCTACTGGCCGGTTTTCTGCTCCCGCTGGCCTTCTCTGTCTCCGCCGCCCCGATCAACACCTCGCTGTCGCCCAACGTTGAAAAAGCCCTCAAGGCCAGCAAGATGCAGGACAACGCCCTGTCGCTGGTGATGATCCCGCTCAACGGCCCCGGCACCCCGACGATTTTCAACGCTGACGTCTCCGTCAATCCGGCCTCGACCATGAAACTGGTCACCACGTACGCGGCGCTGGAAATGCTCGGCCCGAACCACCAGTGGAAAACCGAGTTCTACACCGACGGCACCCTCAGCGGCGGCATCCTCAACGGTAACCTCTACCTCAAGGGTGGCGGCGATCCGAAACTGAACATGGAAAAACTCTGGTTGCTGATGCGTGACCTGCGCGCCAACGGTGTGACGCAAATCACCGGCGACCTGGTGCTGGACCGCAACTTCTTCGTACAACCGCAATTGCCGCAGTTCAACGACGACGGTAATGACGATAACAAGCCGTTCCTGGTCAAACCCGACGCGCTGATGGTCAACCTCAAGGCCCTGCGCTTTGTGGCGCGCAACGACAACGGCCGGGTGCTGATTTCGGTAGAACCGCCGATTGCCACCATTCGCATCGAAAACCAGGTCAAAGCCGTCAACTCCAAGCAATGCACCGGTGGCGTGCGTTACAACCCGGTGACCCAGGCCGATGGCAGCGTGACCGTAACGGTCGGCGGCCAGTTGGGCGAGGGCTGCAGTTCCCAGACTTACCTGTCGCTGCTCGACCACGCGACCTACACCGCAGGCGCCGTGCGAGCGATCTGGAAGGAACTGGGAGGCAGCATTCAGGGGGTGGACCGTCTGGCGCCAACACCTAAAGACGCCAAGGTCCTGGCTCGGGCCTTCTCGCCGGACCTGGCGGAAATCATCCGCGACATCAACAAATACAGTAACAACACCATGGCCCAGCAGCTGTTCCTGAGCCTGGGTGCGCAGTTCCGCACTGAGGCCGACGGTGACGATGCCAAGGCTGCACAGCGTGTCGTGCGTCAGTGGCTGGCGAAGAAAGGCATCACCGCACCGCACCTGGTGATGGAGAACGGTTCCGGGCTGTCCCGTGCGGAACGGGTGAGTGCGCGTGAAATGGCCGGCATGCTGCAAGCGGCCTGGAAAAGCCCGTATTCGGCCGAGTTCATCAGCTCGATGCCGATTGCCGGCACCGACGGCACCATGCGCAAACGCCTGAAGACCACGGCGATGCGCGGTGAAGCGCACATCAAGACCGGCACCTTGAATACTGTGCGGGCGATTGCCGGCTTCAGCCGCGACATCAACGGCAATACCTGGGCGGTAGTGGCGATCCTCAACGACAAGGCACCGTTTGGCGCGTCGTCGGTGCTCGATCAAGTGCTGCTGGACCTGTATCGCCAGCCGAAACTGCCGGAAACGGCTTCGGTGCTGTAACCCCCGAAATCAAAAGATCGCAGCCTGCGGCAGCTCCTACAGGTGTACACATAACCCTGTAGGAGCTGCCGCAGGCTGCGATCTTTTCAATTCACTCAAGATCTCCCGGCAGGGTTAGCTCATCTCTCCTTCTACCCGATCCCGTCCTGCCAGTTTCGCCGCATACACCCCCGAATCCGCACGCAGCAGCAGCGCATCCGCGCCCTCCCCGACTTGCCAACTGGCAATCCCGAAACTGGCGGTCACGGTCCCGACGCCTTCGATCGGCGAACTGCGCAACCCTTGCCATAGCTGCAAGGCCAGGACGTGCGCCTGCTCGCCGTTGATGTCCGGGCAGAGCACCATGAACTCCTCGCCACCCAGGCGACAGAACACGTCGGTGCGACGCAGCCGATGGCCGATGCGTTCGCACACGATCTGCAACACCCGATCACCGACTGCGTGGCCGTGCTGGTCATTGATGCGTTTGAAGTGGTCGATATCGAGCATGATCACCGACAGTTCGCCACCGCCGCGTTCGACCCGGCCCATTTCGGTGGTCAGGCGTTCCTGGAAATAGCGGCGGTTGTGGATCCCGGTCAGGGAGTCGGTGATCGATAGCGCCCGCAGTTCTTCTTCCACCCGTTTCAAGTCGGAGATGTCCGAGACATAGCCGTGCCAAAGCACGCCTCCACCGGGCAATTCCTCCGGTGTCGCCTCGCCACGAACCCAACGCAGGCCGCGCAGGGGCAGTTGCACGCGGTATTCCTCGCGCCAAGGGCTGAGGGTGTCCGCCGACGCCCGGATCGAGGCACGGACCCGGGTGGTGTCCTGCGGATGAATCCGCGTGAAAATCGCTTCGGCGTTGAGCAACAACACATCCGGTTCAAGTTCGTAAATCTCGCGAATACCGTCGCTGGCGTAGATCACGCTGAAGCGCCCATCGAATTCCATTTTGAATTGGTAGATCCCGCCGGGTACATGAGCGCTGAGTTTCTTCAGCAACAAATCCCGCGCCGCCAAGGCCTCGTAGACCCGCTTGCGTTCAGTGATGTCGATGCAGATCGCCAGGTGCCCGACCCACAAGCCTTGCTCGTCGAGGACCGGGGTCGCCAGCATGTTCACCGTCAAATGGCTGCCGTCGCTACGCAGCAGCGTCCATTCCCGCGCTTCGTGACCGCCCTCCTCGCCGCCCTCGACCAACATCGCCTGGCAGGTCGGAATCGGTTTGCCATAACGCGCACTCAACTCCGCCGAACGTGCCATGAGTTCTCGGGGCAGGTGCAGGTTTTCCAGGGTCATGTGGCCCACCACCTCGGTGCTGGTGTAGCCAAGCATTTGCTCGGCACCGGCATTAAAGGTGCGGATAACCCCGCGCAGGTCAGTGGCGATGATCGCCACTTGGGTCGCGGCATTCAGCACGCCACGCAACTGGCCATGGGTGCCGCGCAACTCCTGCTCGCGGGCGCGCAGTTCCTGAGTCCGTTGCTCGACCATTTTCAGCGCCCGTCGACGCTGACTGACCAGCACATAGAGCAAGGCACTGAGCAACAGACTGAGCAAGCCGCCCAGCACCACCAGGCTGGTCACCGAAGAGTGATTGGCTCGCAGAAAGGCATCGCTGGGCTGAATGTCGACTTGATAGTCATGGTCGGCAAGCCGCAACAGCCGCGTCGCCGACAACTCACTGGGCGCCGGCGTGTTGGGCGACTCATAAAGCACTTCGTGCTGATCATCTGTGGATAAGTCGAGGATGCGCACCGAAAGATAGTCACGGCCAGCGTCCGGCAGCCCGTCCGCCAGCAACTGATGCATGCTGATCACAGCCATGACATAACCGTACGATTTCACCCCCGCCGTAGCCGGACTACTGCGCCGCAACACCGGTGCGGCCAGCAGCACGCCGCGCGCATAGGCCGGTTCGATACTGACCAGATGCATCGGTTGCGATACCGCCATGCCGCCGAGCTGATCGGCCCGTTCAAGGGTGGCACGGCGCAAGGGTTGAGCCCACAAGTCGTAGCCCAGCGGCGAACCCAGTTTGCTTTGGGTCTGGCTATACAGCACCGCCACGTACTCATCCCGTTCGGCCGCCAGTTGCAGTTGGCCGTCGGCATTGAGTTCGCGCAGGGTGAACTCGGGTAAACCCTCTGCACGCACCTGGCGTTCAAATTCCGCTCGTTCGGCACCGGTTATCCGCTTGGCGAAGGAATAGGCCTGAGTCCGGTGCAGCAGCGGTTGGGTGTAACCGTCGAACTCCGCGCGGGAGACCGAATCGGAATTGGCAAAGAACCGGCGCAGGCCATCGAGGCGCTGCTCCTGATCTTCGAAGCGTTCTTCGATACGGCTGTAACGTTCACTGGCCAGCAGTTGGAAACGTTGCCGCAATTGATGGTGGAACAGATTCAGCGTCGACCACGCCAGCAATCCCGTGAGAATCCCGCCAACAACCAATACCAGCAGAGCGACCAGCCAGGCCGAGACATCTTCACTGATAAAACCCAGGATTTTCGGGCGCACGGCGTGTAACGACATAGACGCAACTCAAGACGCCAGGTGCGGGAAAGCCCATTGGCCATGCGTTGAGTTATAGCTATTAGCCATCAATTTGACCAGCACAGAAAGAAGCCAAGAGCCTTTAAAAATCAAGGCTCTGTGGATCCAATCTCTTCAAGTGTCAACGAGCCGTGATTTTCCAGGCACGGTGGATCTTGCCATTACGGGCGAAATCCGGATCGATGGTCTGGGCGGTGATTTCCTCGACCGCATAACGCTCGGCAAGGTTCTCCTCGAGCTGGAACTTGCGGAAGTTGTTGGAGAAGTACAACACGCCGCCCGGGGCCAGACGCGCCATGGCCAGGTCGATCAATTGCACCTGGTCACGCTGTACGTCGAAGATCCCTTCCATGCGCTTGGAGTTGGAGAACGTCGGCGGATCGATGAAGATCAAGTCGTACTCGTCACGGCAGGCATCGAGCCAGGCCATCACGTCGCCCTGCTCCAGACGGTTCTTCTCGGAGAAACCGTTCAGCGACAGGTTGCGACGCGCCCAGTCCAGATAGGTTTTCGACAGGTCGACGCTGGTGGTGCTGCGCGCGCCGCCCTTGGCTGCATGAACACTGGCGGTTGCGGTGTAGCTATACAGGTTGAGGAAGCGCTTGCCGGCCGCCTCTTTCTGGATCCGCATGCGCATCGGCCGGTGATCGAGGAACAGCCCGGTGTCGAGGTAATCCGTGAGGTTCACCAGCAGCTTCACGCCACCTTCGTTGACCTCGACGAACTTGCCCTGTGCCGCTTGGCGTTCGTACTGCTTGGTGCCGCTCTGACGCTCGCGACGCTTGACCACCACGCGGCTCTTGTCGATGTTCAGGGCCTGCGGAATGGCGGCCAGGGCATCGAACATGCGCGCCGAGGCTTTTTCCGGATCGATGGATTTCGGCGCGGCGTATTCCTGGACGTGGACCCAATCCTGATACAGGTCGATAGCCATGGAGTATTCCGGCATGTCGGCATCGTAGACGCGGTAGCAGTCGATGCCTTCACGCTTGACCCACTTGCCGAGGGCCTTGAGGTTCTTTTGCAGGCGGTTGGCAAACATCTGCCCGCCTTCGCTCAAGCGCGGCTGCTCGATCACCACCGGTGCCGGTTTGATCGGGTTGCCGTTCTTGTTGTACTTCTCGTACTTGCCCGGTGCTACGTCGTTGTCTGCGACTTCGACTTCGGCTTGCTCGCGCTCGACCTGACGCTGTTCCGGAGTGCGACGTTCGCCAGTGACGAACTGGTCCGGCGTGACCTTGATCAGCAGCAATTTGCACGGCAACGCGCCGTTCCAGAACGAATACTGTTTGTGGCTGCGGATGCCCATGCGCTTGCCCAGGTCCGGGGCGCCGGTGAATACCGCGGCTTCCCAGTTCAGGCAGGCCTGACGCAGACGTTCGCCGAGGTTCTGGTAGAGATAGAGCAAGCTCGCTTCATCACCCAGACGTTCGCCGTACGGTGGGTTGCAGATCACCAGGCCTTTCTGGTTCTGGTCCGGACGCGGCTCGAACGTCCCGACTTCGCCCTGGTAGATCTTGATCCACTCGCTCAGGCCGGCACGTTCGACGTTGTTGCGACCCGGTTGAATCAGGCGCGGATCGGCTTCGTAACCGCGAATCCACAGCGGTGGCTTGGCCAGACCGGCCGCGCAACGCTCAGTGGCTTCTTCGTGAAGCTTTTTCCACAGCGCCGGGACGTGACCAAGCCAGGCCGTGAAACCCCACTGCTCGCGACGCAGGTTCGGCGCCATATCGGCGGCGATCATCGCGGCTTCGACGAGGAACGTACCGACACCGCACATCGGGTCAGCCAGCGCGCCGCCATCGGCCGCAATGCGTGGCCAGCCGGAACGGATCAGGATTGCGGCCGCGAGGTTTTCCTTCAGCGGCGCCGCGCCCTGCTGCAAGCGATAGCCGCGCTGGTGGAGGCTGTGACCGGAAAGGTCGAGGGACAGGATCGCTTCGCCACGGTCCAGGCGCAGGTGAATGCGCAGGTCCGGGTTGAGCTTGTCGATGGACGGACGGTCGCCCTGCGGCGTGCGCAGTTTGTCGACGATGGCGTCCTTGACCTTCAACGCGCCGAAGTGGGTGTTGTCGATGCCCGAGCCATGACCGCTGAACTCAACGGCCAGGGTGCCATCGTTGAGCATGTGGTCTTGCCACTCGATATCGAGTACGCCGTGATAAAGGTCTTCGGCGTCCTTCATCGGGAAACGCTTGAGTACCAGCAGCACCCGGTTCGCCAGACGCGACCACAGGCACAGGCGATAAGCGGTTTCCATGGTGGCCATGCCGCGCACAGCCGAGGTGTGCTCACGCGCTTCCTCAAGGCCAAGCCCGACGGCTTCCTCGATGAGCAGGCCTTCAAGGCCTTTGGGGCAAGTGAGGAAGAGTTCGAAACGATCGGACATGGTAATTCCAGAGCCTTTAGCTAAGTGAACCGGCAACGCATTGCCGGCCCGGTTTTCAATCAGGCGCTTTTCTAAAAGAGCGCCCGCGTGGCACGAAGGTGTGCCGTCCCACCCCTGCAAGCTCGGGTTAAAAGAGCTTAGATGCAAAGACAGATAAAAAAGTTGATGCAACAAAATGTCATAAGTCGACCCTTCGTCGAATAGTCCCCCTGCTCAACAGGAGGCATTCTCACTAAAGGATTAACCCCATCATGCAGCGAGGGGCTGATCATACCGGGGTTTTGCCAATAAACACGGGACAACATGGTGTTACTTATCGCCATACCATCTTTATCGTTACGTCCTTATGACAAAACGATCATTCCCTCGATGTGACGCATTGGTTAGAACTCAATACAGGTTGACGCCGCAATGACGTCAACACCTTGGCTTGCGACGCCGGCAGCAAGCCCCAACGGCAGGAGTTTTTCTGCCAGACCTCAATTGAGGTCGACGCGATAAATACAGTCAACAAGTGAGGGCAACACCCTATGAGAAGACTTAAGCGTGATCCGTTGGAAAGAGCATTTTTGCGCGGATATCAATATGGCGTTGGTGGCAAATCCCGTGAGCTTTGCCCATTTACTCTACCGTCGGTACGCCAAGCCTGGATTAACGGCTGGCGAGAAGGACGCGGCGACAACTGGGACGGTATGACCGGCACTGCGGGAATCCATAGACTCAACGAACTTCACGCCGTCGGCTAACACAGGGCACACACTCCGACACGACAATCTGATTACGTAACGACTTACCACGCACGCCCCATCCGGGCGGCGGGCTTCGGCCCAGGGGCACCTTCGAGGTGCCCTTTTTTATGCCTGCTTTTCGCCGAAATACAATTCCTTTGTAGCAGCTGCCGAGCACCGCGAGGTTGCGTTCGGCGGCGAAGCCGTCGTGAAATCAGACACCTCGGTCTTGCAGATACACTGTGCATGCAGGGTTTACGACGGCTTCGCCGCCGAACGCAGCCTCGCGTTGCTCGGCAGCTGCTACAGGTCAGCGCAATGCGGCGATGGCGTCGACGGACTCACGAATAAGCGCCGGACCTTTATAGATGAAGCCGGAATAGAGCTGCACCAGGCTGGCACCCGCGGCGATTTTCTCAGCTGCGTGCTTGCCTTCGGTGATGCCGCCCACGGCGATGATCGGCAAGCGACCGGTCAATTCGGCCGCCAGCACCTTCACGGTGTGGGTGCTCTTGTCGCGAACCGGTGCGCCGGACAAACCGCCCGCCTCGTCACCGTGCTCCATGCCTTCTACGCCGACGCGGCTCAGGGTGGTGTTGGTGGCGATCACCGCGTCCATCCCGGTTTCGATCAGCGCTTGCGCGACCTGAGCGGTTTCTTCGTCGGTCATGTCCGGTGCAATCTTGATCGCCAGTGGTACATGTTTGCCATGACGCAGCGCCAGTTCAGCGCGGCGCGTCGCCAGGTCGGCCAACAATTGCTTCAGCGAATCGCCGAATTGAAGGCTGCGCAGGCCCGGGGTGTTCGGCGAACTGACGTTGACCGTCACGTAGCTGGCGTGGGCGTAAACCTTGTCCAGGCAGATCAGGTAGTCGTCGACCGCCCGTTCAACCGGGGTATCGAAGTTCTTGCCGATATTGATGCCCAGCACGCCCTTGAACTTGGCCGCCGCCACTCGAGCCAGCAGGTGATCGACGCCGAGGTTGTTGAACCCCATGCGGTTGATGATCGCCTCGGCATCCGGCAGACGGAAAATCCGTGGCTTCGGGTTGCCCGGCTGCGGACGCGGGGTGATGGTGCCGATTTCGACAAAGCCAAAACCCAGTTGCGCAAAACCGTCGATGGCCGCGCCGTTCTTGTCCAGACCGGCCGCCAGACCCACCGGGTTCGGGAAGTCCAGGCCCATGACGGTCACCGGCATTTTCGCCGGGGCCTTGCACAGCAAGCCGTTGAGGCCCAAACGCCCGCCCGCGCCGATCAGGTCCAGGGACAGATCGTGGGAGGTTTCCGGGGAAAGTTTGAACAACAGCTGACGGGCCAGGGTGTACATGGGCGGGTTTGACTCTGGGCTACGAAAAGTGGCGGCGATTATAGCCGGGCATCGGGGTTGCAGGCGAGGCGCGCGACAAAATCAGCGTGCGATGGCATATGCCTTGCACCGTCACTCACATCAGCACTCATGCCAACGGCGGGATGAGTCGAAAGACAAAGGCGTCGTCACTTGGCCTTGCCCTGGCAAGCAGCCCGGTCCGGCGCTTTTTTATGGAAGGTGTTTACTGATGATTGAAGTTCCAGCCAACCCTCTGGCCTGGGTCAACGGCAGCGATGCCCCGGAAAAGACCGAAATCAACCTCGGCTTCATGGCCCTGAGCGACTGCGCCTCGGTAGTGGTCGCGGCCACGCAGGGCTTCGCCCAACCTTATGGCCTGACCCTGAACCTCAAGCGCCAGTCGTCCTGGGCCAACCTGCGGGACAAACTGGTCAGTGGCGAACTCGATGCCGCGCACAGCCTGTACGGTTTGATCTACGCCGTGCATTTGGGCATCGGCGGTGTCGCGTCGACCGACATGGCGGTGCTCATGGGCCTGAATCAGAATGGCCAGAGCATCAACCTGTCCCATGGCTTACAGACTTTAGGCGTGACCAGTCCTGAAGCACTGGAACGGCACGTGCACCAAAGTCGCCCAAAACTCACCTTCGCCCAGACATTTCCTACGGGCACCCACGCCATGTGGCTGTATTACTGGCTCGCGAGTCAAGGCATCCATCCATTGCAGGACGTCGACAGCGTGGTCGTGCCGCCGCCGCAAATGGTCGCGCACCTGCAAGCCGGGCGCATCGACGGCTTCTGCGTCGGCGAGCCATGGTCCGCGAGCGCGGTGCAGCAGAGCCTGGGGTTCACGATGGCGACCACTCAGACCATCTGGCCCGATCACCCGGAAAAAGTCCTCGGTTGCACCCGCGCCTTTGTCGAGCAATACCCCAACACCGCACGGGCGCTGGTGATGGCGATTCTGGAGGCCAGTCGCTTCATCGAAGAAAGCACCGAGAATCGCCGCAGCACCGCGAAACTGTTGAGCGCGCCGCAATACCTCGACGCACCACTCGATTGCATCGAACCGCGATTGCTCGGTGACTACGCTGATGGCCTGGGTAATCGCTGGCAGGACCCGCACGCGTTGCGCTTCCATGGTCATGGCGAGGTCAACTTGCCGTATCTGTCCGATGGCATGTGGTTCATGACCCAGTTCCGCCGTTGGGGTTTGTTGCGCGACGACCCGGACTACCTGGGCGTGGCCCGTCAGGTCCAGCAACTAGACTTGTATCGAGAGGCCGCCACTGCTGTCGGTGTGGCCACGAGTGATCAGCCAATGCGCAGCAGCCAGTTGATCGACGGCAAGGTCTGGGACGGCTCGGACCCGGTCGGCTATGCCCGCAGTTTCAAGCTGCACGCCATGAGCGACAGCTCGCCCCTTCTCGCCAGCCGCTGACAGGAGACTACGAATATGTTGCGTATCCTGCTGATCAACGACACCGCGAAGAAAGTCGGTCGCTTGAAGGCGGCCCTGACCGAAGCCGGGTTCGAGGTGATCGACGAGTCGGGCCTGACCATCGACTTGCCCGCACGCGTCGAAACGGTGCGTCCTGACGTGATTTTGATCGATACCGAGTCACCGAGCCGCGACGTGATGGAACAAGTGGTGCTGGTGAGCCGCGATCAACCGCGTCCGATTGTGATGTTTACCGATGAACATGACCCCGATGTGATGCGTCAGGCGATCAAGTCCGGCGTCAGTGCCTACATCGTCGAAGGCATCCACGCACAGCGTTTGCAGCCGATTCTCGACGTGGCCATGGCGCGCTTTGAAAGCGACCAGGCCCTGCGCGCCCAACTCAACGCCCGTGACCAGCAACTGGCCGAGCGCAAGCGCATCGAGCTGGCCAAAGGGCTGCTGATGAAAATGAAAGACTGCAACGAGGAAGAGGCCTACACGCTCATGCGCCGCCAGGCCATGAGCCGGCAGCAGAAGCTGATTCAGGTGGCGGAGCAAATTATTGCTATGAGCGAACTGCTCGGCTGAAGCATTGCATTGCCTGTCAGGGCCTCATCGCGGGCAAGCCCGCTCCCACAGGTTTTGTGGACACCAAAGATCCATGTGGGAGCGGGCTTGCCCGCGATTAGCCGCACCACGGTTTCACCTGTTGGCACAGATCTCGCTAGGTAATCACTACAGGTAACCAACGGCGGTTGCCCCACCTACGACAAAGACGTCGCTCACCTCATTTGCCCTTTGGCGAATCCGGTGGCGGCGTTTTTTTGTTTTGGCCCCACAGACCGGGGCCGGTGGTGCGGCCGATGCGGCGCCCCACCTGCAAGCTCATGACTCCTTCTCGAGACTCCTAACAGCTGAGGTGCGCGATGAATTCAAGCTTCTGGAAATCTGGCCATACCCCGACATTGTTCGCGGCCTTCCTCTATTTCGACCTGAGTTTCATGGTCTGGTACCTGCTCGGCCCGCTGGCCGTGCAGATCGCCGCCGACCTGCACCTGACCACCCAGCAGCGCGGGCTGGTGGTGGCCACGCCGATTCTGGCCGGGGCGGTATTACGCTTTGTAATGGGCTTGCTGGCTGATCGCCTGTCGCCGAAAACCGCCGGGCTGATTGGCCAGGTGATCGTCATCTGCGCCCTGTTCGGCGCCTGGAAACTCGGCATCCACAGTTATGAACAAGCGCTGGTGCTGGGCCTGTTCCTCGGCATGGCCGGCGCATCCTTCGCAGTCGCCCTGCCGCTTGCCTCGCAATGGTATCCACCACAACACCAAGGCAAAGCCATGGGCATCGCTGGTGCCGGTAACTCGGGCACCGTGCTCGCGGCACTGATCGCCCCGGTACTGGCTGCCGCGTTTGGCTGGAGCAACGTGTTCGGCTTCGCCCTGATCCCGCTGATCCTGACCATCATCGTCTTCGCCTGGCTGGCCAAAAACGCACCTGAGCGCCCGAAAGCCAAGTCGATGTCCGACTACTTCAAGGCCCTGGGCGACCGCGACAGCTGGTGGTTCATGTTTTTCTACAGCGTGACCTTCGGCGGCTTCATCGGCCTGGCCAGCGCCCTGCCCGGCTATTTCAACGACCAGTATGGCCTCAGCCCGGTGACCGCCGGTTACTACACCGCGGCCTGCGTGTTCGGTGGCAGCTTGATGCGTCCGTTGGGCGGCGCTCTGGCCGACCGCTTCGGCGGTATTCGCACGCTACTTGGGATGTACACGGTGGCGGCGACCTGCATTGCCGTGGTCGGCTTCAATTTGCCAAGTTCCTACGCCGCATTGGCACTTTTCGTCTGCACCATGCTTGGTTTGGGTGCCGGTAACGGCGCTGTTTTCCAATTGGTGCCGCAGCGTTTTCGTCGCGAGATCGGTGTGATGACCGGTTTGATCGGCATGGCCGGCGGTATTGGCGGATTTGCACTGGCAGCGGGCATGGGCGCGATCAAGCAAAGCACCGGCAGTTATCAACTGGCCTTGTGGTTGTTCGCCAGCCTTGGCGTTCTGGCCTGGTTCGGCCTGCACGGTGTGAAACGTCGCTGGAGAACCACTTGGGGTTCGGCCGCCGTGACCGCTGCTCGGGTCTGAAGCCTCAATGAGCCTGCAACTGAGCTTTGCCGAAGCGAGCGCCATCGGCCCTCGCGAGGAGAATCAGGACGCCCTGCGTCTGGTGACTCCGGCCCCGGCGCTGGCGGCGAGCAAGGGTTACCTGTTCGCCATCGCCGATGGCGTCAGCCAGTGCGCCGACGGTGGTCTCGCCGCCCGCTCGACGTTGCAGGCCCTGGCGCTGGATTACTACGCCACGCCGGAAACCTGGGGCGTCGCGCAGGCATTGGATCGCCTGCTGCTGGCACAAAATCGCTGGTTGCAAGCCAATGGCGGTGGGCAACCATTGCTCACCACTGTCAGTGCTTTGGTCATGCGCGGCAGGCGTTTTACCTTGGCCCATGTCGGCGATTGCCGGGTTTATCGCTGGCACGCCGACACGTTGCAGCGGGTCAGCGAGGATCACGTCTGGGACCAGCCGGGCATGCAGCATGTGCTCAAGCGCGCGTTGGGGCTCGATCAGCATTTGGTGCTGGATTTTCTCGATGGCGAACTGCGGCTGAACGAAAGTTTCGTATTGCTCAGCGATGGCATTTGGGCTGTGCTGGGCGACACCGCGATTGCGGCCATTCTGCGCGATCAACCGGATCTCAACAGCGCTGCACAGACCTTGGTCAACGCGGCGCATCTGGCCGGTAGCCAGGACAACGCCAGCGCCTTGCTGGTGCGAGTCGATGCCCTCGGTGAAACGAGCATCGGCGATGCCTTGATTCATTTACAGCAATGGCCACTGCCGCCTGCTTTGAAACCCGGCCAGACGTTCGAAGGTTGGCAGGTCGAAGGGATACTTGGTCAGAGCCAGCAGTCATTGCTCTATCGGGTACGCGATGGGCAACAACAACCCTGGCTGCTGAAAACCTTGCCGGGCGCGCTGCGTGACGATCACTTGGCCGGGCAGGCGTTGCTGTCGGAAGAATGGTTTCTCAAGCGCGTGGCCGGACGGCATTTCCCTGAAGTCCATGCCGCCAGTCAGCGTCAGCATTTGTATTACGTGATGCGGGAATATTCCGGATCTACGTTGGCGGAGCTGCACGCCGATGTCGGACCGCTGCCTCTGCCCCAATGGCTGGATCTGGCCGAACGCCTGCTGCGCGCTGTTGGCATATTGCATCGACGGCAGATTCTCCATCGAGACATCAAACCGGAGAACCTGCTGCTGGGGGACGACGGCGAATTACGCCTGCTGGACTTCGGTCTCGCCTACTGCCCAGGCCTGTCCGAAGATCAGCCTTCTGCCTTGCCCGGAACGCCCAGCTATATCGCGCCGGAAGCCTTTCGTGGGGAAGCACCGACACCGCAACAGGATTTGTATGCCGTCGGCGTGACCTTGTATTTCCTGCTCACCGGGCATTATCCCTACGGCGAAATCGAAGCCTTCCAGCGCCCACGGTTCGGGGTTTCTGTCAGCGCCAGTCGCTATCGACCCGACCTGCCGGAATGGATTGCGCAAAGTCTGGAGCGCGCCGTGGCGGCGGATCCGGCTCAGCGCTTTGAAACGGCGGAAGAATGGTTGCTGCTGCTGGAACAGGGCGAGCGGCGCAGTTTGAGCGTGCGACCCAGACCGTTGCTGGAGCGCGAACCGTTGAAGGTCTGGCGAACCTTGGCGCTGGTGTCGTTGCTGGTGAACCTGGTGCTGCTGTTTTTACTGTTTCATGGCTGAGTTTTTCACTGTTCCCAAAAGATCAAAAGATCGCAGCCTGCGGCAGCCCTTACGGGTGCCCACGATCTCCTGTAGGCGCTGCCGTAGGCTGCGATCTTTTGATTTTTCTGCTTCAAAACCGGGCATCGCGCATTGAACCGGTGCACGGAAATACCCTCCGCCCACGACAAGAGCCCATAAATTCGGCATTTGTGCGACTTGGCACAACCACTGCATTACCTTTCTCAACAGACATAAAGCCCAGCCTTCAACGACGAAGGATGCGCTTCCCGAGAGAACGGGACCAGGACAAAGGCGTCCTCGCTAGGCAACTAGCGGGACGCCTTTTTTTGTTTGCGCAAATTTTGTCGAGCAAGACCTGAAAGCCCTGATGAGGCGGGTCCGAGCTCCCCGGAGAACCTGATGAAAAAATTAAAACTGGTGATGATCGGCAACGGCATGGCCGGGGTTCGCACCCTGGAAGAACTGCTCAAGCTGAGCAACGAGCTGTACGACATCACGGTCTTCGGCGCCGAACCCCATACCAACTACAACCGCATCCTGCTCTCGCCCGTGCTGGCCGGCGAACAAACCTTCGAAGAGATCGTGCTGAACGATCTGGACTGGTACCTGGAAAACAACATCAAGCTGCTGCTCAACCGCAAAGTGGTGGAGATCGACCGGGTCAAGCGCCGCGTGATCGCCGAAGACGGCAGCGAGGCCGAATACGATCGCCTGCTGATCGCCACCGGCTCGACTCCGTTCATCCTGCCGATCCCCGGCAACACCTTGGACGGCGTGATCGGCTACCGCGACATCGCCGACACCCAGGCAATGATCGACACCGCGAAAACCCACAAGCACGCCGTTGTGATCGGTGGCGGCCTGCTCGGCCTCGAAGCCGCCAACGGCCTGATGCTGCGCGGCATGCACGTCACCGTAGTGCACATCGGTGAATGGCTGCTGGAACGGCAACTGGATAAAACCAGCGGCCAGTTGCTGCAAACTGCCCTCGAAGCGCGCGGCCTGCACTTTCGTCTTTGCGAGCAAACCCAGGCCCTGCACGACGCCGGCAATGGCCGGGTCGGCTCGGTTGAATTCAAGAATGGCGACATTATCCCCGCCGATCTGGTGGTGATGGCCGCCGGCATTCGCCCCAACACCGAACTCGCGGAAAAATCCGGCATTCCCTGCAACCGCGGGATTCTGGTCAACGACACCCTGCAAACCTACGACCCACGCATCTACGCCATCGGCGAATGCGCCAGCCACCGCGGCATCGCTTACGGCCTGGTGGCGCCGCTGTTCGAACAGGCCAAGGTCTGCGCCAACCACCTCGCCCAACTGGGCTTCGCCACCTACAAGGGCTCGGTGACGTCGACCAAATTGAAAGTGACGGGCATCGACCTGTTCTCCGCCGGCGACTTCATGGGCGGCGAAGGCACCGAAACCATCACCCTCTCTGACCCTATCGGCGGGGTCTACAAAAAACTGGTGATCAAGGATGACGTGCTGGTCGGGGCCTGTCTGTACGGCGATACGGCAGACGGTGGCTGGTATTTCCGGCAGATCCGTGAGAACCACGCCATCGACGAGATCCGCGATCACCTGATGTTCGGCGAAAACGCCCTGGGCGACGTAGGACACCAGGGCCAGGACAAAGCCATGAGCATGGCCGACACCGCCGAAGTCTGCGGTTGCAACGGCGTGTGCAAAGGCACCATCGTCAAGGCGATTCAGGAGCACGGGTTGTTCAGCGTCGACGACGTCAAGAAACACACCAAGGCTGCCAGCTCCTGCGGCTCCTGCGCTGGACTGGTGGAACAGATCCTGATCAACACCGTGGGCGGCGCAGCAGACGTCAAACCGAAAAGCGAAAAAGCCATTTGCGGTTGCAGCGACTTGAATCACGGGCAAATCCGCCAGGCCATCCGCGAGCAGCATCTGCTGACCATCGCCGGCACCATGAGTTATTTGAACTGGCGCACGCCGAATGGCTGCGCCACATGCCGCCCGGCGCTCAACTACTACCTGATTTCCACCTGGCCGGGCGAAGCCAAGGACGACCCGCAATCGCGCCTGATCAACGAACGCGCCCACGCCAACATTCAGAAAGACGGCACTTACTCTGTAGTCCCACGGATGTGGGGCGGTGTGACCAATCCTTCGGAGCTGCGGCGCATTGCCGACGTGGCCGACAAATACAACGTGCCGATGGTCAAGGTTACCGGCGGCCAGCGTATCGATTTGCTGGGGATCAAGAAGCAGGACCTGCCGGGCGTCTGGAAGGATCTCGACATGCCGTCCGGCCACGCCTACGGCAAATCCATCCGCACCGTGAAGACTTGCGTCGGCAGCGAGTTCTGCCGTTTCGGCACCCAGAATTCCACGCAACTGGGCATCGAGCTTGAGCACGACCTGTTCAACATGTGGTCGCCACACAAAGTGAAACTGGCCGTCTCCGGTTGCCCACGCAACTGTTCAGAAGCGGGCATCAAGGACGTCGGAATTATCGGCGTGGATTCGGGCTGGGAGATGTACATCGGTGGCAACGGAGGGATCAAGACCGAAGTCGCGGAATTCTTCGTCAAGCTCAAGACCGCCGAGGAAGTGCGTGAATACAACGGCGCGTTCCTGCAGCTCTATCGCGAAGAAGCTTTCTACCTCGAACGCACCGTGCACTACCTGCAACGGGTCGGCATGGAACACATCAAGAAAGCCGTGCTGGAAGACCCGGAGCGGCGCAAGGCGCTCAACGATCGCTTGCAGTTCTCGTTGTCGTTCGAACAGGACCCGTGGAAGGAACGCCTGGAACAACCGCTGCTGAAGAAAGAATTCGACGTCATCGCAGTGAAGAACCTGGAGGTGTCGGCATGAACTGGCTGGATATCTGCGCACTGGAAGAAATCAATGCCCTGGGCTCGCGGATCATCGCCGGCCCGAAAGGCGACATCGCGATTTTTCGTACCAGCGACGATGAGGTTTTCGCACTCGACGACCGCTGCCCGCACAAGGGCGGGCCACTGTCCCAAGGTTTGATCTACGGCAAACGGGTCGCCTGCCCGCTGCATAACTGGCAGATCGACCTTGAGACCGGTGAAGCCCAGGCCCCGGACATCGGTTGCGCTCACCACCATTCAGCACGGGTCGAGAATGGCCGGGTGTTGTTGGCCCTGCGGGAAGCAAGCTGATGAACCAGATCACCGCTTCCACCTGCTGCTACTGCGGGGTCGGCTGCGGCGTGCTGATCGAGCATGACGGCGAGCGCATTCTCGGCGTCAGCGGCGATCCGGCCCACCCGGCCAACTTCGGCAAACTGTGCAGTAAAGGCTCTACCTTGCACCTGACCGGCGACCTCGCAGCCCGGGCCTTGTATCCCGAACTGCGCCTGGGCAAAGGCCTGGCCCGCGGCCGCACCGACTGGGATACCGCCCTCGATCATGCCGCCAGCGTTTTTGCCGAGACCATTGCCGAACACGGCCCGGACAGCGTGGCGTTCTACATTTCCGGGCAATTGCTGACCGAGGATTACTACGCCTTCAACAAACTGGCGCGAGCGTTGGTGGGCACCAACAACATCGACAGCAATTCGCGCCTGTGCATGTCTTCGGCAGTGGTCGGATACAAGCGCAGCCTGGGCGCCGACGCACCGCCGTGCAGCTACGAAGACCTGGAATTGAGCGACTGCGTGATGATCGTCGGCAGCAACATGGCCTACGCCCACCCGATACTTTTCCGTCGCCTGGAGGAAGCGAAATCCCGCCGGCCGCAAATGAAAGTCATCGTCATTGACCCGCGTCGTACCGACACCTGCGATCTGGCTGACCTGCACCTGGCGATTCTGCCAGGCACCGATGTCGCCTTGTTCCATGGGATTTTGCACCTGCTGCTGTGGGAAGACTGGGTCGACCGCGACTTCATCAAGGCCCACACCGAAGGTTTGGTCGAACTGAAAAATCTGGTGCGCGATTACACGCCGCAGATGGTTTCGCAGCTCTGCGGGATCAGCGTCGAGCAATTGCAGCAATGCGCCGAATGGGTTGGCACGTCACCGAGCTTCCTGTCGCTGTGGTGCATGGGCTTGAACCAGTCCACCGCCGGCAGCGCGAAAAACAGCGCACTGATCAACCTGCACCTGGCCACCGGGCAAATCGGCCGCCCCGGTGCAGGACCTTTCTCCCTGACCGGTCAGCCAAATGCTATGGGTGGCCGCGAAACCGGCAGCTTGTCGAACCTGCTGCCAGGCCATCGCGAGGCTGCCAATGCCGAACATCGCGCGGAAGTGGCGGCGTATTGGGGCGTGGATCAACTGCCCGCAAACACCGGGCTCACCGCTATCGAGTTGTTTGAGCAGGTGCGCAGCGGCAAGATCAAGGCACTGTGGATCGCCTGCACCAACCCTGCGCAATCAATGCCGGATCAAACCGCCGTGCGCGCGGCACTGCAAGCCTGCCCGTTCGTGGTGTTGCAGGAGGCCTTCCGCACCACCGAAACCGCCGCGTTTGCCGACCTGTTGCTGCCCGCCGCCAGTTGGGGCGAAAAGGACGGCACGGTGACCAACTCTGAACGTCGCATTTCCCACGTTCGCCGAGCCATCGTCGCACCCGGAGAAACACGCCCTGACTGGGCGATCACCGTGGATTTCGCACAGCGCCTGGAAAAATATCTGCGTCCCGGGCAAACCAGCCTGTTCGCCTTTGAAAACCCGGCGCAGGTCTTCGACGAGTACAAGCAATTGACCCGCGGGCGTGATCTGGACTTGTCCGGCATCAGTCATGCCCTGATCGACCACCTCGGCCCGCAGCAATGGCCCTTCCCCACTGGCGCCAGCGCAGGCACGCCCCGGCTGTACCTGGACGGAATTTTCCCGACGACCAGTGGACGTGCGCAATTCGTGGCCGACCCGTACCGCGCCGCCAAGGAACAACGCGACGCGCGCTTCCCGCTGACCCTGATCACCGGCCGCCTGCGTGACCAATGGCACGGCATGAGCCGCACCGGCACCGCCGCGCAATTGTTCGGCCACGTCAGCGAAGCCGTGTTGAGTTTGCACCCGGATGAACTGCGCCGGCATCGGCTGCAATCGGGCGACCTGGTCAGCCTGAAAAGTCGCCGTGGCGCAGTGATTGTCGCCGTCGGCGGCGACGACAGCGTACGACCCGGTCAGGCCTTTCTGCCCATGCATTGGGGTGACCGTTTCCTCAAGGGTGGCGTAAATGCGCTCACCCAACCGGCGTTCGACCCTTTGTCGAAACAACCCGAACTCAAGCACAGCGGCGTGCGTCTGGAACCTGTAAATCTCCCATGGCAGCTGTTCGCCCTGATCGAGGGCGATGTTCAACAGCATTTTGAGACGCTACGACCGCTCTGTGAGGCGTTTTCCTACGTCAGCCTCAGTTTGGCTGGTCGCGAACGCCCCGCGCTGCTGATACGCGCTGCCAGCGGCGTCGCGCCCGATCCACAATTGCTGCGTGATATCGATCAATGCCTGGGACTCAACGATGGCCCGGTTTTGGCCTACGACGACCCAAGGCGCTCCATCGGTAAAAGGGTTCGGATCGAAAATGGCCGGATCACTGCCATACGCCTGGCCGGTGAAACCCTTGCCCAACACTGGCTGCAAAGCCTGTGGCTGGAAGGTCGCGCCGACGAACAACTGCGGCGCTGGCTGCTGGCTCCGCTGAGCGCCCCACCGGGCAACGCCAATACGACGACCGCTGGCAACAAAACCCTGTGCAACTGCAAAAACGTCAGCCAAAGCGCGGTCTGCGCCGGCATTAGCCGCGGTCTGGACCTGCAAGGTTTGAAACAAGAATTGGGCTGCGGCACGCAATGCGGCTCCTGCGTCCCGGAAATCAAGCGTTTACTGGCCGCCACTGCGCAGCCGGTCGCCGTCACCTCGTGAGGAAAAACACTATGAGCGCAAAAGTCTGGCTGGTGGGTGCGGGTCCTGGCGATCCGGAATTGTTGACCCTCAAGGCCGTGCGGGCGTTGAGCGAAGCGGATGTGGTGCTGATCGATGACCTGGTCAACGATGCGGTGCTGGAACATTGCCCGCAGGCGCGGATCATTCCCGTGGGCAAGCGCGGCGGCTGTCGCTCCACACCTCAGGCATTCATTCATCGCCTGATGCTTCGTTATGCCCGCCACGGAAAATGCGTGGTGCGGCTCAAAGGTGGCGACCCGTGCATTTTTGGCCGGGGCGGCGAAGAGGCGCAGTGGCTGCGTGAACATGGGGTCGAAGTGGAACTGGTCAACGGCATCACCGCCGGGCTTGCCGGTGCAACGCAATGCGATATTCCGTTGACCCTGCGGGGCGTTGCGCGCGGCGTGACGCTGGTCACCGCCCACACTCAGGATGGCAGCAGCCTGAACTGGCAAGCCCTGGCCCAGGGTGGCACGACGCTGGTGGTATATATGGGTGTCGCAAAACTGAGCGAGATTCGTGAGCAGTTGCTCGCCGGAGGAATGGCGGCGGATACACCGGTGGCAATGATTGAAAACGCTTCCCTGCCACATCAGCGGGAATGTCGGAGCGATCTGACAGCAATGGAAGAAGATGCCTACGCCTTTGAGTTGAAAAGCCCAGCAATCCTGGTCATCGGCGCGGTCGCGGCCTGTGCAGAGGTACCCCTGTCGGTATCTGATTTTCCCGCGAATGCAGTCAACCAGTCAGCCTGACTCTCCCCCGCTTCAACCCTGCCTCATCAAATCGCAGACAAAGAAAAGCCCGGCCTAAGCCGGGCTTTTCAGAGCTGCGCGCTAATTACTTAGCGTTAGCTTCAACCTGCGCTTCTACGCGACGGTTTACAGCGCGACCAGCTTCAGTTTTGTTGTCAGCAACTGGGCGGGATTCGCCGTAGCCAACAGACTGAACGCGGGACGATTCAACACCGTACTGGTTGGTCAGAACTTGCTTAACGGCGTTTGCACGACGCTCGGACAGTTTCTGGTTGTAAGCGTCAGGACCGACGGAGTCAGTGTGACCTTCAACAGTAGTGCTGGTGGATGGGTACTGCTTCATGAAGTCAGCGAGGTTTTTGATGTCGCCGTAGCTGTTAGGCTTGACTACCGACTTGTCGAAGTCGAATTTCACGTCCAGCTCAACACGAACAACTTCAGCAACTGCTGGGCAGCCATCAGCGTCAACAGTTACGTTGGCTGGGGTGTCCGGGCACTTGTCAACGTTGTCGCAAACGCCATCGTTGTCGCTGTCGGAGCAGACTTCAGCTGGAGCTGGAGCAGGAGCTGCAGCAGGCTTGGAGCCGCCACCGAAGTTCACACCGATACCGACGCTTGGAGCCCACTCGGTGTCGCCCTGGTCGATGTTGTATTGAGCTTCAACGCCAGCACGGGCGTAGAAGTTCTCGGTGAAGTACAGCTTGGCACCGCCGCCAACGTTGGCGAAAGTGGAACGGTTACGACCGCCACCGCCGTTCTGGCCAATGCTCTGGTCCGAGAAACCGGCAGAAACGTATGGACGGAGCATGTCGCCTGGGTTGTTGAAGTGGTACAGAGCATCCAGAGCGGTGTTAGCGCCCTTGATGTTACGACCGTCGTCGGAACGCACGTTGTGCACTTCGTCGTAGCCCAGACGCAGTTCAACGTCGTCGGTCAGGAAGTAACCAACCGAACCACCGAAGAGGTTGCCGTTGTTCTTGAAGTTACGAGCGCTGTCGAATTGTTCTTTCTTTGCGAAGCCTTCGATTTCAACTGCGCCTTGGCCTTGTGCCAGAGCGCCGAAAGAAGTGGCGGCAATCAAAGAACCAATGGCCAAGCCCAAGGTGTTTTTCAGTTTCATCCGTTAAATCCCCATCTGGTGATTGTGAAGCAGTCCCGCAAACCGGGGGACAACTCGGCGGCAAGTCTATCAGAACTTGCCTACACGTAAGAGATATTTGCGCCGAACTAAGTTTCAGCAATGCCTGCAAATTTCTCACGCAATTTATCTAGAGCACGTTTGTAACGCATTTTTGTTGCACTCAAACCCATGTGCATGATATCCGCGATCTCTTGAAATTCCAGCTCTGCGACAAATCGTAGCACCAGAATTTCACGGTCAATCGGGTTCACATACACTAACCAGCGATCAAGTCCACCCTTATCCTCAGGTTTCGGCGCCTTCTCTTCAGACGCTTCCTCGAGGGGGTCCAGACTCAAAGCATCCATCAAGCGACGCTTTCGCCGTTCTTTCCGATACTGCGTGATGCACTCGTTGTACGTGATGCTGTAGAGCCATGTCTTGAACTTCGATTTGCCCTCGAAGTTCTTCAGGCCATACAACACCTTCAACATCACTTCCTGACAGACATCGTCTGCGTCACGATCGTTCCCAAGATACCGGGCACAGACGTTAAATAATGTTCGCTGGTAACGCCGCATCAGTTCTTCATAGGCGCGCGTTACGTGAAACAGCTCGGTATGCGAGCGCGCGACCAACTCCTCATCAGAGAGCTCGCGGGGGTCGTAGCGCGTGGACAGCGATTGAGCTTTATTCAAAACAAGTCGGGCCGACAGTCAGGTCAATGTCCGCCGCAACCCTTTTCAGGGCATTTTGCGGCGGCATACATTAGCAGGGTTTGCCGGGTTAGCGGCTACTCACATGCTGTTCCAGGAGGATCCGATTGGAGAGAGAGACTAGCTCACCCTCATCCGTCAGCAATGTGGTTTTAACCGTGCCGATCTCTTCGATCTGACCTTCGACCTCGCCAACACGCACTTGTTGCCCAACCTGATACAACTCACGCACATAGATTCCCGCAAGAATCTGACCGGCAATTTCCCGGCTTCCCAACCCCATGGCCAGCGCAACCGCCAGACCAACGGTAATCAATACGATCACAATCACGTGGTTGAGCAGGTCAGTCTTGACCTCCAACTGGCTGATTGCGACCGAAATACTGATGATAATCACCAGGCCCTGGGCAATTCTCCCCAGGCCCGCAGCGTAGTCAAGCCCTACGCCCTCTGCCGCACCCCGCACCAGCCCATTGGCCAATTGTGCGAGCAAAACACCCACCAGCAGCACCAGCGCGGCGCCGAATACTTTCGGCAAATACAGCGCAAGCATGTCAAGCGTAGCCGAAACTCGCTCAAGTCCAAGGGATTCTGCGGCAGAAACCAGAAAAATCAGCAGAACGAACCAATAGACAATCTTGCCGATCAAGGTAGAGATCGGCACTTGAAGGCCGGCCCGGGACAGCAATTTTGTCAGACCGGTGCCGCCCATCAGGCGATCAAGCCCCAGCTTGGCGAGCAACTTAGACAGCAATGTGTCCAAAAGTTTCGCAACGACGAAACCCAACAGCAGCACAACCAGTGCGCCGAACAGGTTCGGGATGAAATTTGCAACCTTGGTCCATAACGCAGTCATTGCAGTGACGAGGCTCTGAGTCCAGAGATCAAGTTCCATATTCAATCAGCCTTATCAGCAGTGCGAACGGTAGGTTTACGGTGGCGGGAAACCGGAGCGACATGGGCCGATCCGTTATTCAAGGCAATCATCAGCGCGGGCAGCCAGCGGCCCAGCAGGCTGAACAGGTCACCAGCGCCGACCTGGCGGTTGGCGGTTTTCAGTACACGCCCAAGGCACGCATCGTCGTCCCGGGTGGACGGTGATGCATTGAGCATGTCACGCAAAGACTGTTCAAACGGATCGTGCATACGCACCTCTCGTGATGTCTGTGAAAGACGCGGCCAAATTTGCTCGGGTCACATGGCTCACCCTCAGACCCAGCGCAAACGTCGGAATAACCACCACTGACCCAGCGCCACCGAGACCATCATCAGACACGCAATCAGGAAGCCATAGGGGCTTGCAGAGAACGGAATCCCACCGACATTGATACCTAAAAGACCCGTCAGAAAACTCATCGGCAAAAAGATCCCGGTGATGATTCCGAAGCGGTACATCGTGCGGTTCATCCGCACGCTCAAACGTCTATCTTCAGCCTCAAGGACCAACCCCACCCGCTCCCGGGTCAATTCCAGCTCTTCGAGATACCGGGTCAGGCTGTTGTTCAATTCGTTCCAGTAATCACCGTCGTCTTCGACGAACCAAGGCAGTTTTATCCGTGTCAGCTGCCCGAATATTTCCCGCTGCGGCGCAAGAAAACGTTTCAGTGCGGCAGCCCTGCGACGGATCTGCAAAACGGCTCCATGCTCGGGTGTATACCGTTCGTCGGCATCCAGCTTTTCTTCTTCCTCATCGACCACTTCCGAGAGGCAACTGACCAGATCCTGCACCTTGTTGGTGAGGTATTGCGCCATATAAAGGATGAGTTCTGACGCCGTTTTCGGTCCTTTGCCTTCGGCGAGCTGCACCAGCAAATCATCGGTGGCGCGCAACGGACGCAAACGCAGAGAAATAACCCGCTGGGCTGACCCAAAAATCCGCACCGAGACCATGTCTTCCGGCTCGGCGCCCGGGTTCAGGTTGACCCCACGCAAAAATAGCAGCAGTTCGCTGTCCGAAAGCTGTAAAAGACGCGGACGGGTGTTTTCTTCAAGCAACAGATCACAGCTGAATTCGCTCAGACCGCTGGATTTTCGCAACCAGGTCTGGGTTTGCGGGTGACTGCGATCCCAGTGCAGCCACAGGCTTTCATGAGCCTGCAGCTGCAAGTCATCGAGTTCAGTCCGGGCTATCGAACGCGCACCGCCTTTACCGTCCAGCACCAGGGCATGTACCAGCCCCCACTGCGCGTTTTCTTCCTCGAACATCCTCATCCCTATTCTTGAAACAAAGTGTCAGTAGTGCTTTATTCAGGCATCGCAAGCGGACTTGGCGAAATGATCACGCCATTGTTGTCCGCATAGATGTAGTGACCTGGATGGAAGGTCACGCCAGCAAAGGTTACGGCTACGTTGAGATCGCCGATGCCGCGCTTGTCGGTTTTCATCGGGTGGCTGGCCAGCGCCTGAACACCCAGATCGGTTTGCGCAATGACGTCGACGTCACGGATGCAACCGTAGATCACCAGCCCTTCCCAACCGTTTTTCGCGGCTTTCTCGGCGATCATATCGCCCAGCAGCGCACGACGCAGGGAACCGCCACCGTCGACCACCAATACCTTGCCATTACCCTTGAGCTCGGCTTGTTCCTTGACCAGCGAGTTGTCTTCGAAGCATTTGATGGTCACGATTTCGCCGCCGAAAGAATCACGGCCGCCGAAATTGCTGAACATCGGTTCCAGCACCTGCACCAGCTCCGGGTAGGCGTCGCACAGGTCAGGCGTGAGGTAATGGTTCATCGAGAAACTCCTGTAAAGAGGAAGACAGCACGAACATCACTGATAGCTCAGTAACCGAAAGTGACCAGAACAGCTCAATGCGTCATATCTTAGCCGCAAGCCGAACAGAGCGAAATGCCCTTGTTAGAGCATCAGGCTCAGACCGCCGCAGCCAGATCCGGTTTATCACCCAGCAATGGCGTCTGCGGATCTGCCAACCAGCGCACCACCAGCGGCCAGACTTCAGTCTGAGCGGCTTTGCTGACGAGCATCTCCACATGACCGAAATTATCGCCAAAGCCCTGATCGCGACCCAGGTTGATAAATTGCTTATGCTCGGAACCCACCTGATCGAACAGCTTGCGACAAGCCCAGGTCGGGTCCTGATGGTCACTTGCGGCACTCACGGCCAATACCGGTAACTGAACGTCGGCCAATCCGGCCCACCAATCCTTGTCGGCATCGCCGAAGCGCCCGAACAGGCCATACCAGCGCATGCTTTCCAGGGCCAGGCCAATGGGCTCGTCCTCCGGGCCGCGCTTTAGCCGTGAACCGGACAGCTGGGCAAAACGTTTGAGAATGAAGCGTCCGCTCCACTCCACCGGCGGAATTTTCAACGGCCAGTAGGTGCGGCTGACTTGCGTACCGAAAAACGCCGCGGAAGCCACCACCGGCTCACCGATGTACTCGCCGCCCAATGCCGCCGCCAGGGTAATCCCGCCCAGCGAGTGACCGATCCAGTGTGGGATCTGGCCGCTCTGCTCGCGCACGAACGCGCCAATGGCCGGCAGATCGTAACGGGCGTAGTCGCTAACGCGGTTCTTGCGGTAGTTCTGGTTACGCTGGGACAGGCCGTGGCCACGCATTTCGGGAATCCATACATCGAATCCCAGACGCGTCAGGTAGGCGCCCAGCCCAAGCCCCTTCGGGGAAAACCAGAACCGGCGATTGGAAAAGCTGCCGTGAAGCAAAATAACCGGAACGCCACGCACGTCTGAGCCATCCGCCATGCCCAGTCGCGTCACAGCCAGTTCGACGGTGCCGTCAGGGCTGTTGCCAGGTTTCAGACGATAGACGTCTTCGCTCAGATCGCCGCGCCGCTCGGCGCTGATCAGGGCGACAGGAAATAGGTTGCTGCTGCTTTGCATAATGCTCTTGCACAAAAAAGGGCGGCTTCCAGAGGAGCCCGCCCTACTTGAATCTTAAAACCCCGGCCCACCGCAGCAGGCCGAGGCTTCACTCACGCCATCAAGCAGAAGCTTGACCTTCAGCCAGGAAGAACCAGGTTTCCAGTACGGAATCGGGGTTCAACGAAACGCTTTCGATGCCCTGCTCCATCAGCCATTTGGCCAGATCAGGGTGGTCCGAAGGACCCTGACCGCAAATGCCGATGTACTTGCCAGCCTTGTTGCAGGCCTGAATCGCATTGGCCAGCAACTTCTTGACCGCCGGATTACGCTCGTCGAACAGGTGCGCGATGATCCCGGAGTCACGGTCCAGGCCCAGGGTCAGCTGGGTCAGGTCGTTGGAGCCAATGGAGAAACCGTCGAAGAACTCGAGGAATTCTTCCGCCAGGATCGCGTTGGACGGCAGCTCGCACATCATGATGATGCGCAGACCATTCTCGCCGCGGGCCAGGCCATTTTCGGCCAACAGATCGATCACCTGGCTCGCTTCGCCCAATGTACGGACGAACGGCACCATGATTTCAACGTTGGTCAGGCCCATCTCGTTGCGCACGCGCTTGATAGCACGGCATTCGAGTTCGAAGCAGTCACGGAACGCTTCGCTGATGTAACGCGAGGCGCCACGGAAGCCCAGCATCGGGTTTTCTTCTTCCGGCTCGTAGAGCTTGCCGCCGATCAGGTTGGCGTATTCGTTGGACTTGAAGTCCGACAGACGCACGATGACCTTTTTCGGGGTGAACGCAGCAGCCAGGGTGCTGATGCCTTCAACCAGCTTCTCGACGTAGAAGCCAACCGGATCGTCGTAACCGGCGATGCGCTTGTCGACGCTGTCCTTGATGTCCTGCGGCAGACCGTCGTAGTTCAACAGCGCTTTCGGGTGAACACCGATCATGCGGTTGATGATGAACTCCAGACGGGCCAGGCCCACACCGGCGTTTGGCAGCTGTGCGAAATCGAAGGCGCGGTCCGGGTTGCCGACGTTCATCATGATCTTGAACGGCAGATCAGGCATGGCGTCCACGGAGTTTTTCTTGATGTCGAAGCCCAGTTCGCCTTCGAAGATGTAACCGGTGTCGCCTTCAGCGCAGGACACGGTTACGCCCTGGCCGTCTTTCAACAGCTGGGTGGCGTTGCCGCAACCGACCACGGCCGGGATGCCCAGCTCGCGAGCGATGATCGCCGCGTGGCAGGTACGGCCGCCACGGTTGGTGACAATGGCGCTGGCGCGCTTCATGACCGGCTCCCAGTCCGGGTCGGTCATGTCGGAGACCAGAACGTCGCCTGGCTGGACCTTGTCCATCTCGGACACGTCCTTGATGATGCGGACCTTGCCGGCGCCGATGCGCTGACCGATGGCGCGACCTTCAACCAGCACGGTGCCGGTTTCTTTCAACAGGTAGCGTTCCATGACGTTGGCCGAAGTACGGCTCTTCACGGTTTCAGGACGGGCCTGAACGATGTAGAGCTTGCCGTCGTCGCCGTCTTTGGCCCATTCGATGTCCATCGGGCACTTGTAGTGCTTCTCGATGATCATCGCTTGCTTGGCCAGCTCGCTGACTTCGGCGTCGCTCAGGCAGAAACGTGCGCGATCAGCCTTGTCGACGTCGATGGTCTTGACCGATTTACCGGCCGTGGCGACTTCGCCGTAGATCATCTTGATGGCTTTGCTGCCCAGGTTGCGACGCAGGATGGCCGGACGACCGGCTGCCAGCGTGCCTTTGTGGACGTAGAACTCATCCGGGTTCACCGCGCCTTGTACGACGGTTTCACCCAGGCCGTAGGCGCCGGTGATGAACACCACGTCACGGAAGCCCGATTCGGTATCGAGGGTGAACATCACGCCGGCGGTGCCGGTTTCGGAGCGGACCATGCGCTGCACGCCAGCCGACAGGGCAACCAGCTTGTGGTCGAAGCCCTGGTGGACGCGGTAGGAAATCGCACGGTCGTTAAACAGCGAAGCGAACACCTCTTTGGCGGCGCGAATAACGTTTTCGACACCACGGATGTTCAGGAAGGTTTCCTGCTGACCGGCGAAGGAAGCGTCCGGCAGGTCTTCGGCGGTAGCGGAAGAGCGCACGGCCACAGCCATGTCAGGGTTGCCGGCCGACAGCGTGGCGAACGCGGTACGGATTTCGGCGTTGAGCTTCTCAGGGAATTCGGCTTCCATGATCCATTGACGGATCTGGGCGCCGGTCTTGGCCAGGGCATTGACATCGTCGACGTCCAGGGCGTCGAGGGCGGCATGGATCTGATCGTTCAGGCCGCTCAGCTCGAGAAAATCACGATAAGCCTGAGCTGTCGTGGCGAAGCCACCGGGCACCGATACACCGGCACCTGCAAGGTTACTGATCATCTCGCCCAGGGATGCGTTCTTGCCCCCTACGTGCTCTACATCATGGACGCCGAGCTTATCGAGGGAAACTACGTACTCTACCAAGGTGATCTCTCCACTAACTGTGTTGGAAAAGCTCAGAAGCCGGCTGCTCATTAGAGCGTTTGCCAGCTGTATGGCCTGGACCTGGAAAATAAGTGAGAATGCGGGCCACTGGCGGCCGGCAAATCGCGCCTATCATATCCAAGATTCGTCACTAGCTTAAGGCCCAAGGTGCAAATGAAACGATCTGCTTTCTTTATCTCCGATGGCACCGGCATTACCGCCGAAACCCTCGGCCAAAGCCTCCTGGCGCAGTTCGAAAACATTACCTTCAGCAAATTCACGCGGCCGTACATCGACAACGTGGATAAAGCGCGGGCCATGGTACAACAAATCAACAAAGCCGCCGAAACCGACGGCTTTCGGCCGATCATCTTCGACACCATTGTCAATCAGGACATCCGTGAGATCCTCGCAACGTCCAATGGTTTCATGATCGACATTTTCTCGACCTTCCTGGCGCCTCTCGAACAGGAGCTGACCGAGCATTCTTCCTACACCGTCGGCAAGTCCCACTCGATTGGCAGCAACTCCAATTACATGGAGCGGATCGAGGCGGTGAACTTCGCCCTCGACAACGACGACGGTGCGCGCACGCATTATTACGACAAGGCGGACCTGATCCTAGTGGGCGTGTCGCGTTGTGGTAAGACGCCGACGTGCCTGTACATGGCCATGCAATTTGGCATCCGCGCGGCCAACTATCCGCTGACCGAAGACGACATGGAGCGCCTGCAACTGCCAGCCACCCTGCGTGCCCACCAGCACAAACTGTTCGGCCTGACCATTGACCCGGACCGCCTCACCGCGATCCGCAACGAGCGCAAGCCCAACAGCCGCTATTCGAGCTACGCCCAGTGCGAATTCGAAGTGCGTGAGGTGGAGAATCTGTTCCGCCGCGAGAACATCCCGCACATCAATTCCACGCATTTTTCGGTGGAAGAGATTTCGGCGAAGATTCTGGTGGAGAAAGGCGTGGAGCGGCGTTTCAAATAGTGCTCTAGCGCCTGATCGGCCGCCATCGCGGGCAAGCCCGCTCCCACAGGGATCTGTGTTGAATGCAAAATTCGAAAACTACAGAGAAAACTGTGGGAGCGGGCTTGCCCGCGATGAACGATTACACGGTGTTTGTTAATGCCCGCGCTAATGCGTCAAACCCTCTCAACAGCAACCGATCATCCCCCGCCGAATTACACACACTCGCCCTGATGAACTGCGGCACCGCCCCGTGCCCGACCGCAAACGCCTCAGCGGTGGCGATCAGATAATTATTCGCCTTGAGCTCCTCAGCAATCTGCGAAGCCCGCCACGGCTCGGGCACTTCGACCCAGAAGTGCGGGCTATGGGAATGAGTTTTGTAGGCCAACCCCTCCAGCACACCACTCACCAACGCCTTGCGCCGACCGATCTCCGCAATCTGCTGGCCCAGCAACTGCTCGGCAATACCGTTTTCTATCCACAGACTCGCCACTTCCAGCGACAACGGGCTGGCCATCCAGCACGTCCCGCGCACGGCGGCGCTCAAGCGTCCGATCAACGGTTGCGGCGCATGCAGGTAACCGACTCGCAAACCCGCCGAAACCGCCTTGCTCAGGCTGCCGATCAGCACCGAACGCTCCGGGGCGAAATGGCTCAAGGGTAACGGTCGCTGTTGAGCCAATACCGCGTGGGCTTCGTCTTCAAAAATCAACAGATTGTGCTGTCGACAGACCTCTGCAATCGCCTCGCGCCGTACGACGGACATCACTGCAGCCGTAGGATTCTGGATCGTCGGCGTGCAATACAGCGCCGACACACGATGGTTGCGGCAAACCTCATCCAGCGCATCGGGCATCAGTCCTTCATCATCCATCCCGACACCGATCAGTTTTATCCCGAGCTGGCGTGCGACGCTGATCAACCCCGGGTAGGTCAGATGCTCCGTCACCAACGTATCGCCCGCCTTGAGCAACCCCATCAAGGCACACAACAGACCGTGCTGGCCGCCGTTCACGCAAACAATCTGCTCGGCGTTCGGGACAAACGCTTTATGCCTGAGCCAGTGCGCGCCCGCCGCGCGATAACGCGGTAAACCGACATCAACGGTGTAGCTGCTGAGGTGTTGCAACGCCTCAGGATCGAGGGACAACGCTTGCAGGCTTTGACTTAAAAAAAACGCTTCCTGCCCCGGAATCGGTTGATTGCGGCTCATGTCAAAAAACGCCCGAGGTTCATCGCTGACATTGCGAAAGCCACCGTCTCGCGGTCGTTCCATCCCGCGCTGACGCACATACGTGCCGTCTCCTACGCGAGCGACCACCAATCCCACACGTTCGAGCTCACCGTAAGCGCGGCTGATGGTACCGATGGTCACGCCGAGGCTATCCGCCAGTAACCGATGAGGCGGCAATTTGCAGCCGGGCTCGATCAGCGCTTCAGCGATGCCTTTTTCGATCGCGTCGGCGAGGCGTTTGTATTTCACCCCCAGACCGTTCGCCAGGCCGTCGCGCATGATTGACACCATGGCAATACTTGTTTTGACAGTCATTCCAGCCCCGAATAGCGTGCTTTAAACAGGTCCAATCAGGGATAGACCCTTTGCAGATGAAGGTCAATTCCGACGATAAAAGGAGTTCGTTCATGTCCATCGCCATCAGCGCACCTTCACGTACTGCCAAACCCTGGCTGGCCGCCCTGGTTACCAGCGCGCTGTTCCTGATCGTGTGCCTGAGTTGGGGCACCACGTGGCTCGGGATCAAGATTGCCGTTGAAAGCGTGCCGCCGCTGACCGCCGCCGGCCTGCGGTTCCTCATCGCCTTCCCGCTCTTTCTTGGCTTCGCCCTGATCCGTCGTGAACCGCTGCTGTTTCCCAGAGAAAGTCGCTGGTTCTTTGTCTTCGTCACGTTGACGTATTTCAGCCTGCCGTACTACTTGCTCAACTACGGCGAGATGCACGTTTCGTCCGGATTGACGGCGCTGCTGTTCAGCTGCATGCCGGTGTTCATCCTGCTGTTTTCCGCGCTGTTTCTGCGGGAGAAAATCTACCCCTCGCAAGTGCTGGGCATCGCCATCGGTTTCGGCAGCCTGTTCATGATTATCCGCAGCCAAGGGTTGCATCTGGACCCTGCCGAATTGTTCGGGGTGTTGGCGATCCTCTGCACCGCGGTGATGCATGCGCTGTGTTACGTGGTGACGAAAAAACACGGTACGGCGATCAGCGTGATTACCTACAACACGCTGCCGATTGGCATTGCCGGGCTGATGCTGTTTGTCGCCGGATTGAATGTCGAAGCACCGGTGTTCGATGCCATCACCGCGCGCTCATGGAGCGCCCTGCTCTATCTGGGGCTGGTGGCGTCGGTGGGCGGGTTTACCGTTTACTTCCTGCTGCTCAAGCGACTGAGCCCGATCATTCTGTCGTTTGTGTTCATCATTTTTCCGGTGTTCGCGTTGATTATCGGCGCCTGGTACGAGGGGCAAACCTTGTCCCGGGAACTGATGATGTACTCGGCGATTTTGCTGACGGGGTTTGCGATCACCAAATTGCCTGTGGAAAAGTGGCTCATCGGCAAAAAAGCAAACCCCTAGGCGACGGTCAGATCACAAACAAATCCACAAACCGGTTCACCGGTGTCGCCTCAAGCGCAGCCTGATCCTTGCACAACGCAAAGATCTCAGCGCTGCGCTGGGCGTTGAAGCGGGTCGCCAGGTTGGCCTTGAACTTGTCTTCCAGCAATGGAATGCCGTCGGTGCGACGACGGCGATGGCCGATCGGGTATTCCACCAACACGTTCTCGGTGCTGGAGCCGTCCTTGAAGAACACCTGTATCGCATTGGCGATGGAGCGCTTATCAGCCTCCAGGTATTCGCGGGTATAGCGTGGGTCTTCGACGATGACCATTTTTTCGCGCAGCACGTCGATGATCGGATGCGCCGCGTGGAAGTCGTCCTCGTACTGCTCGGCCACCAGATTGCCGAACGCCAGCGGCACGGCGGTCATGTACTGGATGCAATGGTCACGGTCCGCAGCGTTGGCCAGCGGGCCGACCTTGGAGATGATGCGGATCGCCGATTCGTGGGTGGTGATGACGATTTTGTCGATTTCATGCAGGCGATTTCTGACTTGCGGGTGCAGAGTCACCGCCGCTTCACAGGCCGTTTGCGCGTGGAACTCGGCCGGGAAGCTGATTTTGAACAGCACGTTTTCCATCACGTAGCTGCCGTACGGGCGGGAGAAGCTGAAAGCGCGTTTGTCTTCGGGCTTGAGCGCCAGGTCGTTGTTGGTGTGGCTGAACAGCACGTCGTAGAAGCCCCATTGTTTGGCGGTCAGTACGCCGGGGATGCCCATTTCGCCGCGCATCGCGATGTCCGCCAGACGCACGCCACGGCTGGACGCATCGCCTGCGGCCCAGGATTTACGCGATCCGGCATTCGGCGCATGACGGTAAGTGCGCAGCGCCTGACCGTCGGCGAAGGCGTGAGACAACGCCGACAGCAACTGCTCGCGATTGGCGCCCATCAGCTTGGCGGTGACGGCCGTCGAGGCGACTTTCACCAGAATGACGTGATCCAGGCCTACGCGATTGAAGGAGTTTTCCAGCGCGATCACACCCTGAATCTCATGGGCCATGATCATGGCTTCAAGTACCACGCGAACGGTCAGCGGCGCATCGCCATTGGCCAGGCGCTTTTGCGACAGATGATCGGCCACCGCGAGAATGCCGCCAAGGTTATCGGACGGATGGCCCCACTCGGCCGCGAGCCAGGTGTCGTTGTAGTCAAGCCAGCGGACGATGCAACCGATGTCCCACGCCGCCTTGACCGGGTCGAGCCGATAACTGGTGCCGGGGACGCGGGCGCCGAACGGGACGACGGTGCCTTCCACCATGGGGCCGAGGTGTTTGGTGCATTCGGGGAAGCGCAGGGCCAGCAGGCCACAGCCCAACGTGTCCATCAGACAGTTGCGGGCGGTGTCGAGGGCTTCGGCGGATTGGATCTTGAAGTTGAGGACGTAGTCGGCAATGTCCTGCAGGACCGTGTCGTAGTCGGGGCGGTTGTTCTGGTCGACGTTGGTGCTCATGTTCGATTCACTCTTGAAGTGGTTCGTTGATGGGACCTCGGTTCAGATAAATCTCAGTCGGTGACAACATTTTCTTATTGTTGAAATGCGATCCACTGTAGGAGCGAGCCTGCTCGCGATGAGGCCATAACATTCAACATCTTTGTTGCCAGTCATGCCGCCATCGCGAGCAGGCTCGCTCCTACAGGGTTTTGTGTTTCTTCAGAAAGAATCGCCGGGAATACGGACAAACCCTTCCATCAACACCCGCGCACTGCGGCTCATGATGGCTTTGTTCACAGTCCACTCACCGTTGACCTGGCTGGCTTCAGCTCCCACGCGCAAGGTGCCGGACGGATGCCCAAAGCGCACGGCATTGCGTTCGATACCGCCCGCTGCGAGATTCACCAACGTGCCGGAAATCGCCGCTGCCGTACCGATCGCCACCGCCGCCGTGCCCATCATCGCGTGGTGCAATTTGCCCATCGACAATGCGCGTACCAACAGATCGACATCGCCCGCCGCAATCGCTTTGCCACTCGAAGCAACGTAATCCGCAGGCTTGGCCACAAAGGCAACCTTAGGCGTGTGCTGACGCTTGGCCGCTTCGTCCAGATCCTTGATCAGGCCCATGCGCAATGCGCCGTAAGCCCGAATGGTTTCAAACATCAGCAGCGCTTTCGGATCACTGTTGATCGCGCCTTGCAGCTCGGTGCCGGTGTAACCGATGTCTTCGGCATTGACGAAAATCGTCGGAATACCGGCATTGATCATGGTCGCCTTGAGGGTTCCGACGCCGGGTACTTCGAGGTCATCCACCAGGTTGCCGGTAGGGAACATCGAACCACCGCCGCCCTCTTCTTCTGCCGCCGGGTCCATGAATTCGACCTGCACTTCAGCGGCCGGAAAGGTCACGCCGTCGAGTTCGAAATCGCCGGTTTCCTGCACTTCACCATTGGTGATCGGCACGTGGGCGATGATGGTCTTGCCGATGTTGGCCTGCCACACGCGAACCACGGCAACGCCGTTGTGCGGGATGCGACTGGCGTCCACCAGACCGTTGCTGATGGCGAACGAACCGACCGCCGCCGACAGGTTGCCGCAGTTGCCGCTCCAGTCGACGAAAGGCTTGTCGATGGACACCTGACCGAACAGGTAATCGACGTCGTGATCGGCCTTGACGCTTTTCGACAGGATCACGGTTTTGCTGGTGCTGGAAGTCGCGCCGCCCATGCCGTCGATTTGCTTGTCGTACGGGTCGGGGCTGCCGATCACGCGCAGCAACAAGGCATCGCGCGCCGGGCCTGGAACCTGTGCCGCTTCGGGCAGGTCTTTCAGGCTGAAGAACACGCCTTTGCTGGTGCCGCCGCGCATGTAGGTGGCGGGGATTCTAATTTGAGGTGCGTGAGCCATGATGTTCCTTTTAGGATCGAGCGGGACCGCATGGCCCCGCCCGAACTCATCGTGTTAAACGGCAACCGCCGACTCTTCGAGGAAGTCCTGAGCGAAGCGTTGCAACACGCCGCCGGCCTCGTAGATCGACACTTCTTCGGCGGTGTCGAGGCGGCAGGTCACCGGCACTTCGACGCGTTCGCCGTTCTTGCGGTTGATCACCAACGTCAGCTCGGCACGCGGGGTGCGCTCGCCGATCACGTCGTAGGTTTCGCTGCCTTCGATGCCCAATGTCTTGCGGTCGGTGCCCGGCTTGAATTCCAGCGGCAACACGCCCATGCCCACCAGGTTAGTGCGGTGAATGCGCTCGAAGCCTTCGGCCGCAATCGCTTCCACACCGGCCAGACGCACGCCTTTGGCTGCCCAGTCGCGGGACGAGCCCTGACCGTAGTCGGCGCCGGCGATGATGATCAGCGGCTGCTTGCGTTCCATGTAGGTTTCGATGGCTTCCCACATGCGCATCACTTTGCCTTCCGGCTCGACGCGAGCCAGCGAACCCTGTTTGACCTTGCCGTTTTCCTGAACCATTTCATTGAACAGTTTCGGGTTGGCGAAGGTGGCGCGTTGCGCGGTCAGGTGGTCACCGCGGTGCGTTGCGTAAGAGTTGAAGTCCTCTTCCGGCAGGCCCATTTTCGCCAGGTATTCGCCGGCGGCGCTGTCCAGCATGATCGCGTTCGACGGCGACAGGTGATCGGTGGTGATGTTGTCCGGCAGCACGGCCAGCGGGCGCATGCCCTTGAGCGGACGAGCCCCGGCCAGCGCGCCTTCCCAGTACGGCGGACGGCGGATGTAGGTGCTCATCTCGCGCCAGTCGTACAGCGGCGTCACTTTCGGACCGGTGTCTTCGTGGATGGCGAACATCGGAATGTAGACCTGACGGAACTGCTCCGGCTTAACCGATGCCTTGACCACTGCGTCGATTTCTTCGTCGCTCGGCCAGATGTCTTTCAGGCGGATTTCCTTGCCGTCGACCACACCCAACACATCTTTTTCGATGTCGAAACGGATGGTCCCGGCGATGGCGTAAGCCACGACCAATGGCGGCGAAGCGAGGAACGCGTTCTTGGCGTACGGGTGAATCCGCCCGTCGAAGTTGCGGTTACCGGACAGCACGGCAGTGGCGTACAGGTCGCGGTCGATGATCTCTTGCTGGATCACCGGGTCCAACGCGCCGGACATGCCGTTGCACGTGGTGCAAGCGAAGGCCACGACGCCGAAGCCGAGTTGCTCCAGTTCGGTGGTCAGGCCGGCTTCGTCCAGGTACAGCGCCACGGTTTTCGAACCCGGCGCCAGGGACGATTTGACCCACGGCTTGCGGGTCAATCCGAGCTTGTTGGCATTGCGCGCCAGCAGACCGGCGGCGATGACGTTGCGCGGGTTGCTGGTGTTGGTGCAACTGGTGATGGCGGCGATGATCACCGCGCCATCCGGCATCTGGCCTGGAACGTCGTCCCACTGGCCGGAGATGCCTTGGGCGGCGAGATCGGAAGTCGCGACGCGGGCGTGCGGGTTGCTCGGGCCGGCCATGTTGCGCACCACCGAGGACAGGTTGAAGGTCAACCCGCGCTCGTATTGCGCGCCTTTCAGGCTGTCAGCCCACAGGCCTGTGGTCTTGGCGTAGCTCTCGACCAACTGCACCTGCTCGTCTTCGCGACCGGTGAGTTTCAGGTAGTCGATGGTCTGCTGGTCGATGTAGAACATCGCGGCGGTGGCGCCGTATTCCGGGGCCATGTTGGAGATGGTTGCGCGGTCGCCGAGAGTCAGCGCGGAGGCGCCTTCACCGAAGAATTCCAGCCATGCGCCGACCACTTTTTGCTGACGCAGAAACTCGGTCAGTGCCAGCACCATGTCGGTGGCGGTGATGCCCGGTTGCAGCTTGCCGGTCAGTTCAACGCCGACGCTTTCCGGCAGACGCATCCACGATGCGCGGCCGAGCATCACGCTTTCAGCTTCCAGGCCGCCAACACCGATGGCGATCACGCCCAGTGCATCGACGTGCGGGGTGTGGCTGTCGGTGCCGACGCAGGTATCAGGGAAGGCAACACCATCGCGCACCTGGATCACCGGAGACATTTTCTCCAGGTTGATCTGGTGCATGATCCCGTTGCCCGGTGGAATCACGTCGACGTTCTTGAACGCCTTCTTGGTCCAGTTGATGAAGTGGAAACGGTCTTCGTTGCGACGGTCTTCGATGGCGCGGTTCTTCTCGAACGCCTCTGGATCGAAGCCACCGCGCTCGACGGCCAGGGAGTGGTCGACGATCAATTGCGTCGGCACCACCGGGTTCACTTGCGCCGGGTCGCCACCTTGCAGGGCGATGGCGTCACGCAGGCCGGCGAGGTCAACCAGTGCGGTCTGGCCGAGAATGTCGTGGCACACCACGCGGGCCGGGAACCATGGGAAGTCGAGGTCGCGTTTGCGCTCGATAAACTGCTTCAGGGATTCGGTGAGCGTGGCCGGGTCGCAGCGACGCACCAGGTTTTCCGCCAGCACGCGGGAGGTGTACGGCAGAGTGTCGTAGGCGCCGGGCTGGATGGCTTCGACAGCCGCACGGACGTCGAAGTAATCCAGATGGCTGCCGGGCAGGTTTTTGCGGAATTCTGTGTTCATCGGGTCAGGACTCGGTCACGGTGATTACAATTGATGGGCGCTGCGTCGACCTTGAGGTTCACACCGTCCCTTTGTAGGAGTGAGCCTGCTCGCGATCGCGGTGTGTCATCCAATATTTTCGGCGGCTGACTGGACGCAATCGCGAGCAGGCTCACTCCTACAGAGTTTAGTGGTGGTCTCCGAGATCAGAGCAGCCCACCATTCAGCGTTGTTCGATTGGCACGAACTTGCGCTGTTCGACGCCGACGTACTCGGCGCTCGGGCGGATGATGCGGTTGTTGGCACGTTGTTCGAACACGTGCGCCGCCCAGCCGGTCAGGCGCGAGCAGACGAAAATCGGTGTGAACAACTTGGTCGGAATGCCCATGAAGTGGTACGTCGACGCATGGTAGAAGTCGGCGTTCGGGAACAGTTTTTTCTGCTCCCACATGGTCTTGTCGATGGCTTCGGAGACCGGGAACAACACAGTGTCGCCCACTTCGTCAGCGAGTTTTTTCGACCAGCCCTTGATCACCTCGTTGCGCGGATCGTTGTCCTTATAGATCGCGTGGCCGAAGCCCATGATCTTGTCCTTGCGCTCGAGCATGCCGAGGGTGCCTTTGATCGCCTCTTCCGGCGAGCTGAAGCGCTCGATCATTTCCATCGCCGCTTCGTTGGCACCGCCGTGCAGCGGACCGCGCAGCGAACCGATGGCGGCGGTGATGCAGGAGAACATGTCCGACAAGGTCGAAGCACACACCCGTGCGGTGAAGGTCGAAGCGTTGAATTCGTGCTCCGCGTAGAGGATCAGCGAAACGTTCATCACTTTGACGTGCAACTCGCTCGGCTTCTTGTCGTGCAGCAAGTGCAGGAAGTGGCCGCCGATGGACTGTTCGTCGCTCACGCAACTGATGCGCTTGCCGTCATGGCTGAAGCGATACCAGTAGCACATGATCGCCGGGAACGCGGCCAGCAGGCGGTCGGTCACGTCGTGTTGTTCCGAGAAGTCTTTCTCCGGTTCGATGTTGCCCAGGAACGAGCAACCGGTGCGCATCACGTCCATCGGGTGGGCGTCGGCGGGGATGCGTTCCAGTACTTCCTTGAGCGCTTGCGGCAGGTCACGCAGCTTGCTCAGCTTGCTGATGTAGCCGTCGAGTTGCGCTTTGGTCGGCAATTCGCCGTAAAGCAGCAGGTAGGCCACTTCTTCGAATTGAGCGTCAGCCGCCAGTTCGCGAACGTCGTAGCCACGATAGGTCAGGCCTGCGCCCGACTGGCCCACGGTGGACAGTGCGGTTTGCCCGGCAACCTGGCCACGGAGCCCGGCGCCACTGAGTACTTTTGCTTCGGCCATTGCTGTCTCCAATCTTGAATTTGTTAGGGAATCTGCAATTTCTACACGGTTATCTTGATTTCGTAGCAGCTTGTCCGCTCGTAGCAGCTGTCGAGCAGCGCGAGGCTGCGTCCGGCTGCGCAGCAGTCGTAAAACCTGCTTACGCGATCGCCTGGCTTGGCGAGTCCTTCGGCCTCGAACGCAGCCTCGCGCTGCTCGGCAGCTGCTACATAATCCTCGTTACTTCTTCGCGGCAAACAACGCATCGAGCTTCTGCTCGAAGGTGTGGTAGTCGATGCGATCGTAAAGCTCCATGCGGGTCTGCATGGTGTCGATGACGTTCTGTTGCGTGCCGTCGCGGCGGATCGCGGTGTAGACGTTTTCTGCGGCTTTGTTCATCGCGCGGAACGCGGACAATGGGTACAGCACCAGCGACACATCAGCGGCGGCGAGCTGCTCGGTGGTGTACAGCGGGGTCGCGCCAAATTCGGTGATGTTGGCCAGGATCGGCGCTTTCACGCGGTTGGCGAACAGCTTGTACATGTCCAGTTCGGTGATGGCTTCCGGGAAAATCATGTCGGCGCCAGCCTCGATGCACGCCGCGGCGCGATCCAAAGCGGATTCCAGACCTTCCACCGCGAGGGCGTCGGTACGGGCCATGATCACGAAGCTGTCATCGGTGCGCGCATCAACAGCAGCCTTGATGCGATCGACCATTTCCTGCAGGGACACGATCTCTTTATTAGGGCGGTGACCGCAGCGCTTGGCGCCGACCTGGTCTTCGATGTGAATCGCCGCCGCGCCGAACTTGATCATCGACTTGACGGTACGTGCGACGTTGAACGCCGAGGAACCGAAACCGGTGTCCACGTCCACCAGCAACGGCAGGTCGCAGACGTCAGTGATGCGGCGCACGTCGGTCAGCACGTCATCCAGGCCGGTGATGCCCAGGTCCGGCACGCCGAGGGAGCCGGCAGCCACCCCGCCACCCGACAGATAAATCGCCTTGAAACCGGCGCGCTTGGCCAGCAGCGCGTGATTGGCGTTGATCGCGCCGACCACTTGCAGCGGATGTTCGCTGGCGACCGCATCGCGGAAACGCTGGCCTGGAGTGCTCTTGTTGGAACTCATGACTCACCTCGTTCAGTGGCTGTCTGGTGTGTGCCGTCCTGGTAGTGACGGGCGATATTGCGTTTGGAGGCGCCGATGTGGCGGCGCATCAACAACTCGGCTAGCTCACCGTCACGGTCGGCGATGGCGTCGAGAATTCGGTGGTGCTCGGCAAAGGCCTGACGCGGGCGATTGGGCGTGGTGGAAAACTGGATGCGGTACATGCGCACCAGTTGATAGAGCTCGCCGCAGAGCATCTGCGTCAGGGTGCGGTTGCCGCTGCCCTGGATGATTCGGTAATGGAAGTCGAAATCGCCTTCCTGCTGGTAGTAGCCGACACCGGCCTGAAACGCCGCATCGCGCTCATGGGTTTCGAGGACCCGGCGCAGTTCGTCGATTTCTTCGAGCGTCATGCGCTCGGCCGCCAGACGGCAGGCCATGCCTTCGAGGGATTCGCGGATTTCGTAGAGTTCCAGCAGCTCGGCATGGCTCAACGAAACCACCCGCGCCCCGACGTGCGGTACGCGAACCAGCAGGCGCTGGCCTTCCAGACGGTGGATCGCCTCACGCAGCGGCCCGCGGCTGATGCCATAGGTGCGCGCCAGTTCCGGCTCGGAGATCTTGCTGCCCGGGGCGATCTCGCCCTTGACGATGGCCGCCTGAATGCGCCGGAAGACGTTCTCGGACAGAGTCTCTGAATCGTCTTGGGCAATGACCGGGGGATCGAGTTGATCCAGCATATTGTCGACACCTTGAAAGCTGATGCCGCAAAAACTAGCGAATACAGACCTTTTAGTCAAAGGATAAATAGGTATTGTCGACAATCGTCTAATAACCGACTGCACCAGAACGACGCATCCCCTCTGTTTATAGCCGCCTCCCGGCGCTGGCGCCATAAAACCACCGTGCTAGAATGCCGGCCGCATTTGTTTGTGACATCTGCACTGCTTGTCATAAACAGTTGATAGGCATACGAGGGAGCTTGCGCAGCGATGCCAGGGCCTTGAATCGAAGTACGGACCGCTGCGCACCAGGATTTATGAGACTCAAGCCCTTCCCCACCTTCCTTTATCTTCTTTGCCTGCCCGGTTTCGCGGCGGCGGGGGAAAAGACTGTTTACGGCCTCAACGAGTACGCCTCCCTGGACGGCATCGACCTGGAAGTCGCCGCCAAACTCGACACCGGGGCGAAAACCGCGTCCTTGAGTGCCCGTGACATCAAACGTTTCAAGCGCAATGGCGAATCCTGGGTGCGCTTTTATCTGGCGATCGACGCTGCGCACTCGCACCCGATCGAACGACCACTGGCCCGCGTCAGCAAAATCAAGCGCCGGGCCGGCGATTACGACCCGGAGGAAGGCAAGAAGTACACCGCCCGTCCGGTGATCGAGCTGAATATCTGCATGGGTTCGGCTTTACGCAGTATCGAAGTGAACTTGACCGACCGCAGCGCCTTCCAATACCCGCTCCTGATCGGCTCCGAAGCGCTGAAACGCTTCGATGCGCTGGTCGACCCCAGTCTTAAATACGCTGCTGGCAAACCCGCCTGCGCCACCGACGCTCATACCGCAGAGTAATTCCAATGCGCTCTCTTACCCTTCACCTGAAATTCCTGATCGCCATCCTGGTGGTGCTGGGTATTTCAGTCACGGCCTATCAGATCTTCGTGCTCGGCATCCCCGTGACCGAAGACGCTACCGACGACTTGTGGAACATCGACGCCAAAGTCGAGTTCGTCGCCAGTACCAAGGACCCGGTCAAGATCCAGATGTTCGTGCCGCCGCTGAGCCGCGATTACGTCAGCCTCAACGAGAGCTTCATTTCCAATAACTACGGCGTGGCCGTGAACCGTGCCGACGGCAACCGCAAAGTCACCTGGTCGGCACGTCGGGCCAAGGGCAATCAAACGCTGTATTACCGCCTGGTGCTGACCAAGCGCTACACCGGTGAAAAATCCAAGGTCAAAGGCCCGACCTTCCGCGACAGCATCGCCGTCGAAGGCGCGGAAAAAGTCGCCGCCGAAGCCTTGCTCGCACCGATCCGCCAGCACTCGGCCGACGTTGAAACCTTCATCGGCGAAGCCATCAAGCGTGTCAACAATCTCAACGACGACAATGTGAAGCTGTTGCTGGGCGGCGATCCGTCCCCCGGGCACAAGGCGAAAATCGTCGAATTGGTGCTGTCCATCGCCCACGTACCGGTAGAAAAGGTCCACACCATTCGTCTGGTGGCCGACCAACCGCAAACGCCGGAACTGTGGCTGCGCAGTTTCAACGGCACCGACTGGCTGTACTTCAACCCGGAAACCGGTGAACAAGGCCTGCCGACCGACCGCCTGCTGTGGTGGACCGGCGACGAAAACCTGATCACCGTCGATGGCGGCAAGAAAGCCAACGTGACCTTCAGCCTGAACAACAGCGAAATGAACGCGATTCGCCTGGCCAAGCTGACCGACGAAAACACCGACGCCAACTTCCTCGAATACTCGCTGTACGGCCTGCCGCTGCAAACCCAGCAGACCTTCATGATCATGGTGATGATCCCGATCGGCGTGCTGGTGATTTTGATCCTGCGCAACCTGATCGGCATTCAAACCCTCGGCACCTTTACTCCGGTGCTGATCGCCCTCGCCTTCAGGGAAACCCAGCTCGGCTTCGGCATCGTGCTGTTTACGATCATCACGGCGTTGGGCCTGTCGCTGCGCTCCTACCTTGAACACTTGAAGCTGCAAATGCTGCCGAGGCTGTCGGTGGTACTGACTTTCGTGGTGGTGCTGATCGCGGCAATCAGTCTGTTCAGCCATAAACTCGGCCTGGAACGCGGGTTGTCGGTGGCGCTGTTCCCGATGGTGATTCTGACGATGACCATCGAGCGCCTGTCGATTACCTGGGAAGAACGCGGTTCCGGCCATGCCATGAAAGTGGCGATCGGTACGCTGTTCGCTGCGTCGCTGGCGCACCTGATCATGACCGTGCCAGAGCTGATTTACTTCGTGTTCACCTTCCCGGCGATCCTGCTGATTCTGGTGGGCTTCATGCTGGCCATGGGTCGTTATCGCGGCTACCGCCTGACCGAACTGGTGCGTTTCAAGGCTTTCCTGAAGAAGGCTGACGCCTGATGTTCGGCTTCTGGAAGACCTGGAAGGCCCTGGAAGCCCGGGGCATCATGGGGATCAATCGGCGTAACGCGGACTACGTGCTCAAGTACAACAAGCGCAGTCTGTACCCGATTGTCGATGACAAGATCATCACCAAGGAACGCGCCATCGCCGCCGGTATTCATGTGCCGGAACTGTATGGCGTGATCTCCACCGAGAAGGAAATCGACGACCTCGACGAGATCATCGGCGGGCGCAACGATTTCGTGATCAAACCGGCCCAGGGCGCCGGTGGTGACGGCATCATTGTGGTGGCCGACCGGTTCGAGGGGCGCTATCGCACAGTGTCCGGCAAGATCCTCGACCATGAGGAACTCGAGCACCATATCTCGAGCATCCTCACCGGCCTGTATTCCCTGGGCGGGCACCGCGACCGCGCGCTGATCGAATACCGGGTGATCCCGGACCAGATTTTCAAAAGCATCAGCTATGAAGGCGTGCCGGACATCCGCATCATCGTGCTGATGGGTTACCCGGTGATGGCCATGCTGCGCTTGCCGACGCGCCAGTCCGGCGGCAAGGCCAACCTGCACCAGGGCGCCATCGGCGTCGGTGTCGACCTCGCGACCGGGCAGACGTTGCGCGGCACCTGGCTGAACAACATCATCACCAAACACCCCGATACCACCAACGCAGTGGATGGCGTGCAACTGCCCTACTGGGACGGCTTCATGAAACTTGCCGCCGGCTGCTATGAGCTGTGCGGGCTGGGTTACATCGGTGTCGACATGGTGCTGGACCAGGAGAAAGGGCCGCTGATTCTTGAGCTCAATGCCCGGCCTGGGCTGAACATTCAGATTGCCAATGATTGCGGGCTGACGTTGCGCACCCATGCGGTTGAAGCGCGGCTGGAAGAGTTGAAGGCTCGTGGGGTCACCGAAACGGTGCGCGAGCGAGTGGAATTTGTGCAGGAGATGTTTGGGCATATTCCGGCCGTCGAAGGCTGACCCTGTTGTGGCGAGGGAGCTTGCTCCCGCTGGGTTGCGAAGCAACCCCAAAACATTCGCCTCGGGTGTATCAGGCATATTGCTTCTGCCGGTTAACGACTGCTTCGCAGCCGAGCGGGAGCAAGCTCCCTCGCCACAGGTCTCTCGCCAGCCGCTCCGAATCTACCAATCCCCGACATCCCCTCTAGGAGCAATTCCCCGAGGAGACTACAATCGCCACCCCCGCCTCGATGGCTGATCTGCCCCGCCCATGTTGACCTGTTCCGTACACCCGCTCCCCTATCGCGCCAACCCCGCCGAGTACTTCGCGGCGATTCGTCATGCCCCTGGTGCCGTGCTGCTCGACAGTGGCCGGCCGAGTGCCGAGCGTGGACGTTATGACCTGCTCAGTGCCTGGCCGCTGGAGCAATTAGCGGTATTGCCTGACGAAAGTGGCAGCGATTTCCTGCAACGCCTTCGCGACAATCTGACACGACTCGGTGAAGCGGCTGTTCCTTGCGACTTGCCCTTCGCTGGCGGCCTGATCGGTTACCTGAGCTACGACTTCGGTCGGCATCTGGAAAACCTGCCCAGTCAGGCGCAAGACGATCTGCAATTGCCCGACGCACGTTTCGGGCTGTATGACTGGGCGCTGATCAGCGATCACCAACTGAGTACAAGTCAGTTGGTCTTCCACCCGTCGCTGATCGACAGCGAACGTCAGCGTCTGATCGCGTTATTCAGTGAGCCTACGGCTGAAGCAGTCGAGCCTTTCACGTTGAAAGCCCCGATGAAGGCCGACCTGAGCGCTGACGAGTATCGCCACGCGTTAGAACGCATTCAGAATTACATCCAGGCCGGCGACTGCTATCAGGTCAATTTCGCGCAGCGTTTCCGTGCTCAGTGCCAGGGCGATCCATGGGCCGCGTATTGCGCGCTACGGGCGGCTTGCCCGACGCCGTTTTCCGGTTTTCAGAGCCTGCCCGACGGCGGCGCGGTGTTGAGCCTGTCGCCAGAACGTTTCGTCAAAGTCAGCGAACGCCATGTGGAAACCCGCCCGATCAAAGGCACCCGCCCTCGCGGACTGACCGCTGCCGAAGATGCGGCAAACGCCGCCGAACTGCTGGCCAGCCCCAAGGACCGCGCGGAAAACCTGATGATCGTCGACTTGCTGCGCAATGACCTCGGCCGCACTTGTCGAATCGGTTCGGTGCGGGTGCCGGAGTTGTTCAGCCTGGAAAGCTACCCGAATGTGCATCACCTGGTCAGCAGCGTGACCGGAGAACTGGCGGATGACCGGGACGCGCTGGACCTGATCGCCGGCAGCTTCCCTGGCGGCTCGATTACCGGTGCACCGAAAATTCGCGCGATGCAGATTATCGACGAACTGGAGCCGACGCGTCGTGGGTTGTACTGCGGGTCTTTGCTCTATCTGGACGTGCGCGGCGAGATGGACAGTTCGATCGCCATTCGCAGTTTGCTGGTCAAGGATGGGCAGGTGTGTTGCTGGGGCGGTGGCGGGATCGTCGCGGATTCCGAGTGGCAGGCCGAGTATCAGGAATCGATTACCAAGGTAAAAGTACTGCTCGATACCCTGCAAAACCTCTAGCTTTTGTGGCGAGGGAGCTTGCTCCCTCGCCACAAAATTGGGTTACAGGCTCAAGGCACGATTCGAAGCCTTGATGAACTCCTGCTTCAAATCCTCAAACGTATGCACCGCCGGGAACTGAGGGAACTCGCGAATCACATTGTCCGGCGCATGGAACAGAATCCCCGCATCCGCCTCGCCCAGCATCGTGGTGTCGTTGTAGGAATCCCCCGCCGCGATCACCCGGTAGTAAAGGCTCTTGAAGGCCAAAACCGACTGGCGTTTGGGATCTTTCTGACGCAATTGATAGCTCGTCACCCGCCCGGAGTCGTCAGTAATCAGACGATGGCAAAGCAAGGTTGGGAAGCCCAATTGACGCATCAACGGCTGGGAGAACTCGTAGAACGTGTCCGACAGAATCACCACCTGAAAGCGTTCACGCAGCCAGTTGACGAACTCGATGGCACCGTCCAGCGGCTTGAGCGTGGCGATCACTTCCTGGATGTCCGTGAGTTTCAAGCCGTGCTCGTCGAGAATCCGCAGGCGCTGCTTCATCAGCACGTCGTAGTCGGGGATGTCCCGGGTGGTAGCCCTCAGGGATTCAATCCCGGTTTTTTCGGCGAAGGCGATCCAGATTTCCGGGACCAGTACACCTTCAAGATCCAGACAGGCAATTTCCACAAGACACTCCCATTTGTATTGATTATTGAGTCGAGCGAGCCAAAAGACTGCCGAACTCTAGCGACTCAGGCTGACCGGTGCAACGCATAGGGCGCGCCAGCCGCCGTAGGTTTTTGTTACCATCAGGACCATATAGAGCGCCCAGCGCCACCGACCTGTAGGAAGCCGCCCTGATGAGCCCAACGTTCGACGTCGTGGAACTCGCCACGACCTATGCCAACAAATCCGCCCAGGACATCCTGAAACTCGCGTTCGCCGAGTTTGGCGATGACCTGTGGATATCTTTCAGCGGCGCCGAAGACGTGGTGCTGGTGGACATGGCCTGGAAGCTGAACAAGAACGTCAAAGTGTTCAGCCTCGACACTGGCCGTTTGCACCCCGAGACCTACCGCTTCATCGATCAGGTGCGCGACCACTACAAGATCGACATCGAACTGGTGTCGCCGGACTACACCAAGCTCGAACCTTTCGTGAAGGAAAAGGGCCTGTTCAGTTTCTACAAGGACGGCCATGGCGAATGCTGCGGCATCCGCAAGATCGAGCCGCTGCGTCGCAAACTCTCCGGTGTGAAAGCCTGGGCCACCGGCCAACGTCGGGATCAGAGCCCTGGCACTCGTAGCGCCGTCGCGGTGCTGGAAATCGACACCGCGTTCTCCACCCCGGAACGCACCCTGTACAAATTCAACCCGCTGGCACAAATGACCAGTGAAGAGGTCTGGGGTTACATCCGCATGCTGGAGCTGCCGTACAACAGCCTGCATGAGCGCGGGTTCATCAGCATCGGCTGCGAACCCTGCACCCGCCCGGTGTTGCCGAACCAGCACGAGCGCGAAGGTCGTTGGTGGTGGGAAGAAGCGACGCAGAAAGAATGCGGCCTGCATGCAGGCAACATCATCAGCAAATCCAAGGCTTAAAAACCGCCTCGAAAAATGTGTACACACGAATGTCACCATAGGTGCCATTTGTGTGTGCACTTTTCATTTCAGCGCCCCAAAAAGTTACACCCCCTCGCCCTGACTTCCTCAGTCGACGTTTCCGGCAAATCCCGCTGAAAAATAAATAGCTGTTCAAACAGTCAATTTATATCGCCTTTTTTTCAGTCACTTACCGCGAATAGATAACAAAACGAAATTAGCGGCAGAATTCATAGATCGCTGACTGGCATGGATCTGGCTTAAGTGCATACATGTTTTGTATACAATCATATCAAAACATACACACACTTTAGATCCGCAAGCCTGAAGCGCCCTATCCCGTACAGGCTGCAGATGCCCCGTAACCAATGATGCTGACTGCCCGCGACGAAGATTTGTCGAGCCAACGCTCATGCACAGTCATCGCGACGCCAAGCTCGGAGCCTGCCGGAATGCGTACTAGCCTCTCCAATAACAACATCGCGCTGGATCTGCCCTCCTTCCCACCCACTTCAGCCCCTCACGATCAAACGTTTCAAGAACCCGTCGTACTCAGCCCTCGCCTGCACAACAAGGACCTGGCGCCGACGAAGGCCGAAGGTCGACGCTGGGGCCGCTACAGCATCTTCGCCCTGTGGACCAACGACGTTCACAACATCGCCAATTACTCATTCGCCATCGGGCTGTATGCGCTCGGACTGGGCGGCTGGCAAATCCTGCTGTCCCTGGGGATCGGTGCGGCGTTGGTGTACTGCTTCATGAACCTCTCCGGTTACATGGGACAAAAGACCGGCGTGCCGTTTCCTGTCATCAGCCGGATCAGTTTCGGCATTCACGGGGCGCAGATTCCTGCATTGATCCGCGCCGTTATCGCCATCGCCTGGTTCGGAATTCAGACCTACCTGGCCTCGGTGGTCTTTCGCGTATTGCTGACAGCGGTGCATCCAGGTTTCGCTGACTACGACCACAACTCGATCCTCGGTCTATCGAGCCTGGGCTGGGTGTGTTTCGTAGCGATCTGGTTCGTGCAACTGGCGATCCTCGCCTATGGCATGGAGATGGTGCGGCGCTACGAGGCGTTCGCCGGGCCAGTGATTCTGCTGACCGTCGCCGCCCTCGCCGCGTGGATGTACTTTCAGGCCAACGCGACCATCGCCTGGTCGATCCGCGAGCCGCTGACCGGCGGCGAGATGTGGCGCAACATCTTTGCCGGCGGTGCCTTGTGGCTGTCGATCTACGGCACGCTGATCCTCAACTTCTGCGACTTCGCCCGTTCTTCGCCGTGCCGCAAGACCATCAAGGTCGGCAATTTCTGGGGCCTGCCGGTGAATATTCTGGTGTTCGCCAGCATTACCGTCCTGCTCTGCGGCGCGCAATTTCAGATCAATGGACGGATCATCGAAAGCCCGACGGAAATCATCGCGTCGATTCCCAACACCTTCTTTCTGGTGCTCGGCTGCCTGGCCTTCCTGATCGTCACTGTGGCGGTGAACATCATGGCCAACTTCGTCGCCCCCGCCTTCGTGCTGAGCAACCTGGCGCCCAAATACCTGACCTTCCGCCGCGCCGGACTGATCAGCGCGACCATCGCAGTGCTGATCCTGCCGTGGAACCTCTACAACAGCCCGCTGGTGATCGTGTATTTCCTGTCCGGCCTCGGCGCCCTGCTCGGCCCGTTGTACGGCGTGATCATGGTCGACTACTGGCTCGTACGAAAAGGTCAGGTCAACGTGCCGCAGTTGTACAGCGAAGACCCCAACGGCGCTTATTACTACAGCCGCGGAGTCAATTTACGCGCCGTCGCGGCGTTCATTCCTGCCGCCCTGATCGCCATCGTCCTGGCGCTGGTACCGGGTTTCGACAGCGTATCGCCCTTCTCCTGGCTGATTGGTGCCGGGATTGCCGGGATGCTCTACCTGATCATCGCCAAGCGGCAGCCTCATTACGCAGACGTCAGCGGTGAAGCCATCGCCGTCGATAACGTCAGCCATTAATCCCTTGGCGGCCCGGCACCGTCGGGCCGCAGAACCACCCGTTATAAGGACTTCCCATGCGAATTCTCGTGGTCAACGTCAACACCACCGAGTCCATCACCCAGGCCATCGCACGTTCGGCTCAATCCGTGGCCGCGCCGGGCACGGAAATCATCGGCCTGACGCCCTACTTCGGTGCTGACTCCATCGAAGGCAATTTCGAAAGTTATCTGGCCGCTATCGCGGTGATGGACCGGGTGATGGCTTACGACCAACCCTTCGATGCCGTGATCCAGGCCGGTTACGGCGAACACGGTCGCGAAGGCTTGCAGGAATTGCTCAACGTGCCGGTGGTGGACATCACCGATGCGGCGGCCAGCACCGCCATGTTCCTCGGCCATGCTTACTCGGTGGTCACTACGCTGGACCGCACCGTGCCACTGATCGAGGATCGCCTCAAACTGTCCGGACTCTGGGACCGTTGCGCGTCGGTGCGGGCCAGTGGTTTGGCGGTGCTGGAACTGGAATCCGATCCTGAGCGTGCGCTGGAGGCAATTATTCGCCAGGCGGAATTGGCCGTGCTTGAAGACAAGGCCGAGGTGATTTGCCTGGGCTGCGGCGGCATGGCCGGGCTGGATGAACAGATTCGCCGGCGCACAGGCGTGCCAGTGGTGGATGGTGTGACGGCGGCGGTGACGATTGCCGAGTCATTGGTGCGATTGGGGTTGTCGACGTCCAAGGTGCGAACTTATGCGACGCCGCGGCCGAAGAAAATTATTGGCTGGCCGGGGCGGTTCGGGCGGTAGACCGCGTCGCCCCCATCGCGGGCAAGCCAACTCAAAGAGCACTAAACCGCTGCCCCAACCCCTGCTCCGCAAACTGCTCAATGATGAAATCCACAAACGCCCGGGTCTTGCCGGGCAGCAGTTTATGCTCCGCGTAATAGATCGAAATGTTGCCATCGTCGACATACCAGTCCGGCAGCACCCGCTGCAAGGTCCCGGCCTCCAGATAGCCCACGGCGAACGGCATGCTCACCAGCGCAATGCCCAACCCTTGGGCGGCCGTGGCGCAGGCCGCCTCCGAATCACTCATGGTCATCCGCGCCTTGAGCGTCAGCGGGTTGTGTTGCTGGGTGCGACTGGTCAATTGCCAGGAGCGCACACGCCCCGTCTGCGGCGATCGAATCAGGATGCCGTCGTGATACTTCAGATCATCCGGCTCGACAATCGCCTCACGCCCCGCCAGATACTCGGCTGACGCCACCAACACTCGATGGGCCGGTGTCAGCTTGCGCGCCACCACCCCTTGCGGCAGCTCGAATCCTCCACCAATCGCCGCATCGAAACCCTGAGCAATCAGATCAACCTGACGATTATCGAAATGCCAGTCCGGGTTGATCGCCGGAAAGCGCCGCAGAAACTCCCCAAGCAACGGCACGACATACAACCGCCCGAACACCGTGCCCATGCTGACCTTCAGCGTTCCTGCCGGTCGTCCTTCGGCACTGGCCAGATTGGCCACGGCATTCTGAATGGTGTGCAGGCTGGAACTGACTTCGCCGAGAAACAGCTGACCGGCCTCCGTCAGCGTCAGGCTGCGGGTGCTGCGCTGAAACAGCCGTACACCCAGCCGCGCCTCAAGTTTGGCGACACTCTTGCCCACCGCCGCCGGGGTCAGACTCAGGCGGCGCGCGGCTTCGGCGAAGCTGCCGACCTCAGCACTGCGCACGAAGCATTCGATACTACTGAAGGTTTCCATAAGCGCCACTATAAACTTTTGGTTTACACAGACTATCGCAATTACCGTCTACACAGCCGGTAATCCTGAATCGATACTAGGCTCCATCAACCGAGGCATCTCGCCTCGGGATTTTGGAGATCGATATGACTACTCAAAACCTCAGCGGCAAAGTGGCTTTGATTCAAGGCGGATCCCGCGGTATCGGCGCCGCCATTGTCAAACGCCTGGCCGCTGAAGGCGCGACAGTCGCCTTCACCTACGTCAGCTCCACGGCCAAAGCCGAAGAATTGCAAAACAGCATCACCGGAAACGGCGGCAAAGCCCTCGCGATCAAGGCCGACAGCGCCGATGCCGAAGCCATCCGCAACGCCGTGACCGCCACCGTAAAAGCCTTTGGTCGTTTGGACATTCTGGTCAACAACGCAGGTGTGCTGGCCGTTGCACCGCTGGAGGACTTCAAACTCGAAGACTTCGACCAGACCCTCGCGATCAACGTGCGCAGCGTATTCATCGCCACCCAGGCCGCCGCCAAACACATGACCGAAGGCGGTCGCATCATCAACATCGGCAGCACCAACGCCGACCGCATGCCCTTCGCCGGTGGTGGCCCGTACGCCATGAGCAAATCGGCGCTGGTCGGCCTGACCAAAGGCCTGGCTCGCGACCTCGGCCCGCGCGGCATCACCATCAACAACGTGCAACCGGGCCCGGTCGACACTGACATGAACCCGGCCAGCGGTGACTTCGCCGAAAGCCTGATCCCGTTGATGGCAGTGGGCCGTTACGGCAAAGCGGAAGAAATCGCCAGCTTCGTCGCCTACCTCGTCGGTCCCGAAGCCGGCTACATCACCGGTGCCAGCCTGACCATCGACGGTGGTTTCGGCGCCTGATGTTCTGAATCACGCATAAAAAAACGCCGGCAACCCTGATCAGGTTGCCGGCGTTTTCATGTACGCGGCTTTAAGCCCATTCAAGCGCCGGCAGGCCGAAGGCGCTCGGTCTGAACGCCGTCAGCGTACGAAGAATGCCATCAGCGTGTGCGTACTTTTCGTCAGCCATCGCCGCATCCGGGATCGCAATCGCGGTCATCCCCGCCGCTTTCGCCGCCGTAACACCGAACGGCGAATCCTCGAACACCAGGCAATCCTCAGGCGCAACACCCAGGCGCCGCGCGGCCGTGAGGAAAATGTCTGGCGCCGGTTTGGCCGCACCGACTTCCGGATCATCGGCCGTCACAATGAAATCGAACAGCGCGAACCAGTCGCGGTGCAAGGTGGTTTTCTGGCCAAACGACTGACGCGAAGAACTGGTGCCCACCGCGATCGGAATGTTGTTGGCCTTCAGATGCCGAACCAGCTCCTGTGCGCCAGGCATCGCCAGCGCTGTAGGAAAACGCTCGCGCATCAGCGGTTCGCGGATCACCAGGAACTCTTCGGCGGTGATCGGCAGGTCCAGCGCCTCGACCACATAACGCGCCAGATCACCCGCGCCACGGCCGATGATGTTCTGTTTGATGCTCCAGTCGAAGACCCGACCGTAACGCGCAGCAATCATGGACGTAACTTCGGTGTAAATGCCCTCGGTGTCCAGCAACAAGCCGTCCATATCGAATATCACGGCCTTGATCGGGCCGAATTCATTCAGCGGTGCATTCATCGCATCTGATCCGTTTTCTAATGACATCCCAGAGGCGGCTCAGGTACGGCCGGTTCCGCGATCGATTAAAGGATTCAGCAGCATAGCGAGCGCGACGGGCATAGGGCAACGGGCAACGCCTGATCAGCACTAAAACCTGCGCCGAAGTGCTCTCCGTCATTTAGCGATTTCCCCTACACCAAACACTTACTTTCCCGACTTCTTTCCCCGCCGATCCCACGCAAAGTCTCGCGCTCTGAATTGATCCGCGCGAGGGACTGCGAATGTTCATACCTGACAACCTCCTGGCCTTGAACAACACCATCGGGCTGCTGGTGGTCGCCGCCATGGACCCTGACCAGCCGAATGTCGAAGCGCTGCTCGATGACTTTCGGCTCTGCCTCAATGACTACGACACCTGGGCGGAAAGCTTCTGGACCGGCAGGGCACTGGATATCGAGCAAGTGTTCAGGGTCGGCAACGAAGTCCGTCTAAGCGCGCCGAAGAACTCGACTACGCCTGTCAGTGCGACAGTCGCCGCGTGCCCGGCCAGCGGTCCGTTGACCCTGGTGCATCTGTTTGAGGCTGCGCGTTTCGTACCGATCGGCAATACGCCGGTGATGCTTGAACCTTTGCTTTCCGAGGTGGCGGGTGAGCAGACGTTTGGCGAACCGATCCACCACGAGATCGGCCCCAGCGGCATCCTGGAAATCCCCGATTGCCCGCGCGGCCAGCACTATCGCATCACCTTCTTTCCCGATGTATCCGCTGATCACGTCAAAGCACTTTACGCCTCCTATCAAGGCGTCATCGGCGAGCTGGAACGCTGGTTGCGCAACGAGTGGACGACCGAGTTCGAACCAGCGTGGGCCGGGTTCTCCCAGGCCGGTTTCACCAAGCGCTACGGCATGTTGCAGCAGGCAGATTGGCGCGGCTTCGAGAATTCGCTGAACGGTTTGTGGGATGACGTCAAACAGATTTACGCCCTGATCGCGGACCTGCAGGCCAACAGCGAAAAACTCCTTGAATACCTGACCCAAACCGAGCTTGAAACGCTGCTGAACGCCTCGGCGGATTCCATTGCCAAGGTGTTGCTGATGCTGAGCGACGAGCCGTTGATGTTCATTCATCTCGCGGCGTTCACCAGTTGGCTGAGGATGCTGCCGCCGCAGTACATCGCCGAGGTCGTGGCGGAAATTCGTACGGAGATATTGATCAGTTTCCTGCTCATGTGCCTTACCAGTCCTGCGGGACTGAAATTGCGTCTGAGTGAGAAGGTGCTGTCCAGGATCAAGTCCCCGCAGACCCGGCAATGGCTGGCGGCCGCCAGTTTGCGATTGGCGGAGCTCACCGCCAAGTCCGACCTGACAGCCCACGCTGGCGCGCTCAAACCGCTGATGGTCAATGCCCGGAATGCACCGATCAAACCTGCTCCCGCCGTGTCGTTGCAAATTAACGCGGGTGTTGCGCCGGCCTTGTTGGTGAAGAATCCGGTGGCCATTGCTCGCGACAAGTCTGAAGCCATGACCCGGATTGGCCGGCAGGAACATCGCGACGTTGCCCCGGACCAGGCGAAAAACCCCAACGGCGACAGCGCCGATTGCGGACCGTTGACCTGTACCAACGGCTGTCCGGTATCGATGGTCACGGGCGAAGAACTGCTGACCCTGACCGATGGTGCGCTGGACGGGATTTTGCCGTTTGACTTCACCCGGCTCTATCGCACCAGTGCGGCCGAGATCGACAACGGTTTAGGTTTTGGCTGGAGCCATTCGTTATCCCATCGGCTGGACATCGACGGCGATACGGTCATCTGGATCGACCACGAAAACCGTCGTACGACCTTTCCGCTACCGAATATCGAGCGCCCGGCAATTCACAACAGCCTGTCACGGGCAGAGATTTATCTAGGTGACGAGCCGGAAGAACTGATCCTCGCACTGGCTGGCGAAAAAGCGCGGTTTTTCCACTTTCGTGCAGGACGTCTGACGGCCATCAGTGATGCCTACGGCAATCGGCTGACAGTGCAGCGGGACTCTTCTGACAGGATCAAGCGCCTCGATAACGGCGCAGGGCGCTCCCTTCTATTGCGCTATGAGCGCCGGCATCTGGTCGCCGTCGAGTACCAGCGTTTTCATCCGGCCGACACCCTGGAAGACGCGTGGCGTACCGAGCACACACTGGTTGCCTACCGCTATGACGCTCGTCATCGCTTGATCGAAGCCACCAATGCCGCCGGCGAAAGCGAACGCTACGACTACGACGATCAGCACGTGATTCTGCAGCGGCAACTGGCCGGTGGGGCGAGTTTCTACTGGGAGTGGGAAAGGTCCGGCAAGGCTGCCCGGTGCGTGCGGCATTGGGCGACTTTTTCGCAGATGGACACGCGTTATGTCTGGGATGACAACGGCAGTGTGCTGGTTAAAAACGCCGACGGTAGCGAAGAGATTTATGAGCACGACGACCGCGCACGGCTGGTGCGCAAGGTCGAGTTGGACGGTGGCGAACACCTCAAGGCCTACGACGACAATGGTCGGCTGATTGCCGAGCAGGATCCGCTCGGCGCCGTCACCGAATACCGTTACGACGAAATCGGACGATTGGTTGCGCTGATTCCGCCGGAAGACGAGCCGACGGCCTACGAATATCGCAACGGTTTCCTGCACGCACGGTTTCGCGGCAAAGCGGTGTGGAAATACCAGCGCAACGCCCAGGGTGACATCACCGAAGCGACCGATCCTGACGGTCATGTCACCCACTACCATTACGACGAAAAAGGCCAGCGGCTGTCGATCCGTTACCCGGACACCAGCCGGCAGATGTTCGTCTGGAATGGCTTGGGGCAGTTGGTTGAGGAAACGCTGCCGGATGGTGGTGTGCGGCGGTTTTCCTATGACGCGCTGGGGCGGCAGATTACCCGTCAGGACGAACACGGTGCCGTTACCCAGTACCAATGGGATGCCGTCGGCCGACTGATCCAGACGACTTTGCCTACCGGCGCCAGCCGCGCCTTCAGCTACAACGCCTACGGCAAGATCACCGCCGAACGCGATGAGCAGGGCCGCGTCACCCGCTACGAATACCTCGACGACCTGCACCTGGTCAGCCGCCGGATCAATGCCGACGGCACCCAGCTGAAGTACCGCTACGACAACGCCCAGCTGTTGCTCACCGAGATCGAAAACGAATCCGGTGAAAAATATCTCCTGGACTACACGCCCAATGGCTTGATCCGACAGGAAACCGGATTCGACGGCCAACGCACGGCGTACGCCTACGACCTCAACGGCCAGTTGCTGGAGAAAATCGAGTTCGGCGACGACGGTTCGCGGTTGGTAACGGCGTATCAACGGGACTCGGCCGGACGGTTGCTGGTCAAAACCCTGCCCGACGGCATCAAGGTGGAGTACCGCTACGACAGCCTCGGCCGGTTGGTCAGCGTCGATGACGGTCAAGATCACCCGCTGGAATTCGAGTACGACCAGCAGGACCGCCTGATCAGCGAACACCAAGGCTGGGGCACCTTGCGTTATGGCTACGACGCCTGCGG